>DATENS010000183.1:0-25497 GCA_035274925.1 Pyrinomonadaceae bacterium
CGCAGAAGGCTTACCGGGAACTAATGGAAAGTTAAGGGGAACATGGAGTCAGAGCGACCGGGGAAAAACGGCCAATTCGGCAATAAAGCGACCCGGTCGCTACCGCTCCCGGTGCTGACATTCATGGCGGGAAAACCAAGATAGAAATGCAAGGCGAACGCAACAAACGGAGTTTCGGGGCCAGTCTACAATTCGGCGTCGTCTCAGTTCTTCGTTTTGACAGTTCACCTCGCCGGATTTGCTATACAAGCCGCTGTCCTAACCCGACTGTGGCCATGGCTTGTGTTTGATGGGACATACCTTCTTCAATAAAGTTCGACAGGCGCTGGCGCTTACTCTGGTATTACTACTGAGTTCCGTTCCGGCATTGGGCGGGCTCACCATCATCGGCTCAAACGGGATAACCGCATCCGGCGCCGATGGCATCATTTTTTCAAACACTTCCGGCATCACGGCCAGCGGCGCTGACGGCGTTCTCGCCTTTCTACCCAATGGAATCACAGCTTCGGGCGCTGACGGCATTATGGCTTCGGGTGCGGACGGAATAACCGCGAGCGGTGCGGACGGCATTACTGCTTCAGGCGCCGACTCGACCACCATCACGCGCGCCGACATGTTCACCGCCTCGGGTCCGAACGGAATCACGATTAGCGGAGCGGATGGCAACATCTACCAGGCCGATTCGATCGTGGTTAGAAATCCGACCGGCATCACGGCGAGTGGCGCGGACGGCGTGGTTGCAACCGGAACGAACGGAATCACGGCCAGCGGCGCAGACACGCGCAGCATCGTCCACTCTGACGGCATTACTGCCTCGGGCGCCGACGGCATAACCATTAGCGGCGCCGATGGGATCACCGCAACCGCCCCGAACGGGACCGTTTTCGTAATTGCACCAACCGGGATCACGATTTCCGGCGCCGATGCCATCACCGCCTCAGGCGCTGACGGAATCACGATAAGCGGCGCCGACAGTTTTGCGCGGACAGGCGTAGCGGCTTTGATTTCCGCTTTGAATGGCGCTGGAGTCAACACCGGCATTGCCGGCATCGATCCGGAACTCGCCGTGTGGCTGAATTACGCGACCGACGACAGCAACATTGCCGCAGTGATTGTCTATCGTCACCTTCCGACCGACGCTGACGTTGCTGACCTGCAAAAACTGGGTGTACTCGGAGGCACGCGCTTTCGGACGCTGCCGATGATCGCAGTTACGACCACCAAAGGCCGGCTGTTCGCGATCTCGCATTTCCCGGCCGTGCGCTCGATTTACGGCAACCGGACTCTGCAGTGGAATCTGGAACCGGCCGCGCGAAACGTGACGGGAGCTGAACGCGTTCGGCGCACCAGCGAGTTGACTGATGCGAATCATGGAACACCGATTTCCGGCCGCGGCGTGACGGTCGCAGTGCTGGACACCGGCGTCGATGGAACGCATGCCGATCTGGCGGGACGTGTTGTGCAAAACCTGAAGTTGGCGGACACCCAGGGTCAGGGTGTCGGGTTCAATTATCCAGTGGTTTCGCCGAATCTTCCGGATACTGACCAGGTTTACGGTCATGGAACATTTGTCGCGGGCGTTATCGCCGGCAGCGGGCAACAGTCGTCCGGAAAATACGCCGGTGTAGCCTCAGGCGCTAACATCCTGGGCTTGAGCGCCGGCGATGCCAGCCTGATCTTCATTCTTTCCGGATTTGATTACCTGCTCGCCAATGGACCGAGCTTTAATGTCCGGGTCGTTAACTGCAGTTTCTCAGCAAATACGGTTTTCGATGTAAACGATCCCGTGAACATCGCCACGAAGATGTTGACGGATGCCGGCGTCAGCGTAGTTTTCTCAGCGGGCAATACGGGCCCGGGTGCCGATTCATTAAATCCCTACTCGGTTGCGCCATGGGTGATCAGCGTCGGCGCCACTGATAATCAAGGCAAAATCGCAAAGTTTTCATCGCGCGGCGACTTTGGCAGCCCGTTGTTCCGTCCGACCCTGATGGCTCCGGGGGTCAGCACGGTCAGTCTGCGGCCGTCGACGGTAGCGTCGGTGACTTCGGTCGGCGGTATCGTTGAGAAGGAACCGCAACTCAGTGCGAGTGAACTGCCGTATTACACGACCGGCAGCGGCACCAGTTTCTCTGCTCCGCACGTCGCGGGTGTTATTGCCTTGATGCTGGAAGCCAATCCAAACCTTAGCCCGTATCAGATTCGCGACATTCTGCAGAGGACGGCGACTCCGCTGCCTCCGTATTACCTCCACGAAGTTGGGGCCGGTCTGCTGAACGCGCAGGCCGCGGTGCTCGAAGCTGCTTTCCCGCAAAGACATTTTGGCCAGTGGCGCGGTGTGGCTTTCGAGAACCAGGTCGAGTTTGTGCAAAGCGCGCCCCAGGTATTCACGGGAACCGCAGCGCCGGGCTCTTCGAGCGATACAAACATCTCGCTGCCGGCGAACGCGCTGCGTGCGACGGTGCAGATTGCCTGGGGAGGCCTTCCGAGCGCGACCAATCTGGATCTCGCTCTTTTGGACGCGCAAGGGACGCAAAGGGCGATTGGAGATGCAGCCGCAGGCCCGGGACTGACTGGACGTCGCGAACGTTCGCTGGTTGACGTGCCATCGTCGGGCAGGTGGACGGCACGCGTCTCAAATGTAATCGGAGCGGCGGGCGCACCTTTGCAAACCGATGGAACACGAATCGCGAGTGACGCGCAAAACTACTGGGGTACCGTGCAGGTTACCAGCGCTCGCTATGCGGCGCTCTCAGACCTCGCTGGACTCGACAGCGCCACTACTAACGACATCTGGCAGAATTTCCGCTCGCTGGTGATGAGCCCGATTGGCTCGCGGTTCCGTGGCAGCTTCGCAGTCTCGCGTGCGGATTTGGCCAGAGCGATGGTCGTGGGTGGTCGCGTGCCGCAGTATCTGCCGGCCCAATCAAGTTACGGCGACGTCAGTGATCGAGCGACCATGCTGTTTGTCGAAAGCGCCCAGAGCTCACCGAACGGCGCGTTGTTCCCGACGGTAACAGGTAGAAGTTTTCAGCCTGATGCTTCGGTGGATCGTCTGACGGCAGCCATCGCCCTGGTTCGCGCCGCCGGGCTGCGACAACAGGCGGAATCAGGGGCCTACACCCCGAACGTTACTGATGTGCTTTCGATTCCTTCGGCATGGCGAGGTTACGTGGCGGTGGCGATTCAGAACGGACTGATCAAACCGAATGGGACCGCTTTCAACCCGCAAGGCCAGTTCACCCGGCTCGACCTCTCGCGTGGCATGGCTAAACTGGCCACGCTCGCTACTCAGTAATCCTTACCCCAACTGCCCGTAATAAACTTCAGTGTCGTAATCAAACACGACCTTGCCATCTTTTTCATTTGCCTGGAAAACCTGTCGCAACTCCTCGATGAGGGGTTCGTAATTCGGTTGACCAGGCTCAGGAGCAAACGAAGCCGACAGCACTCGACCCTTGTAGCCTTCAAAATCAAAATACTGCTGGAACTCGAAGCGGGCGCTCTTGCAATTGCCGGGGCTAAAGAACTTTTCAACTTCAGTATCAGCAATTTCGCGCGCCACACCGCGATAGTCTGTGCCGTAGCGCAGCAAGACCTGCTGGTAGCCGGTCACCACCGGATTCTTATCAACCTGAAAGCCGTTCCAGACGATTACAACCCAGCCTTGGGGTTTCAATATCCGTTCGAATTCTCTTCGCGCTGCCTTCTGCTCAAACCAGTGAAAGGCCTGTCCGACCGTGACAAAGTCCACTGATGCGTCAGCCAGGCCCGTTGATTCAGCAGTTCCTTCGAGGCTTTTGAAGTTCGGATAGTCGGCCAGGATTTGGTCGCCCGCAGCGCGCATCTCTGCATTAGGCTCTACCCCAACGACTCGATTCTCGTTTTTCAGGAATAGCTCGCTAAGGAAACCGGTGCCGGAACCAATATCGGCGATGAGAGATTCTGAAGTTAAGCCGCATTCGGCTGCAAGGAGCGGAATTATCGCACTGGGGTATCGGGGACGGTATTTGGCGTAATTTTCGACGCGATTCGTAAAGCGTTTGGTCGGATCAACCATTTGCTAATCGGTTTTCGTCAACAGTGGCTGTCGGGCCTGAGACGAATAGTATTTCGCAAACAGCCGAAAACCAAGCAGGACGGCGAGCAGGAACGCGAAAGTTAGCGGGCGTCTCAAGTCAGATTTTACCAACATGAAATAGTGCGCTACGCCAAGGATTGCTGACGCGTACACCGCCAGATGCAGGCGCGACCAGGTCTTTCCGCCGAGGCGTTTGATCATTTTGTTGGTTGAGGTTATCGCCAGCGGCAACATGAGAAAGAAAGCCGCCATGCCGACTGCGATGAAACGCCTTCCCAGAATGTCGCCGGGAATGGTGGTCAGTCGAAAGAACCTGTCAAAGGCGACGTAGGTCATCAAATGGAGAAAGCCGTAAAAAAACGCGACCAGACCCAGCATGCGACGAAACCTGACCAGCCAGTTGAGTCCCGTAATTCGGCGCAGAGGGCTGACTGCCAGCGTGAACATTAGAAACACCAGCGTCAGCATGCCGGTGGTGCGCGTCACAAATTCCAGCGGATTTGCGCCCACCTGGTTTCGCCACACGTCCCAAAGCAAAAGCGCCAGCGGCACCAGGCAGTTAACCAGCAGCAGCAGTTTGGGAAAGCGCGTGTCTTTCATTGAAAACGTTCGCTCATCTGTAAGCCTGACAGGAGGCCTCGTCGATCTGACCAAGCAGGGCTAAGGCCAGTTTGTAACCGAGATACACGCTGACCGGGTTCACCTTTGACACTTTGTCATTGTGAGAATGAATTACTGAGGCCCATTCGCTCGATAAACCATGCAGGGTCACGGCGGGAATCTTCTTCTTGAGAAATGAACTTGAATCCGCGTCAGCCCGTTCGACGCTGGCGTGCGAAAATCGCATGTTCATTTGTTTGGCCAGACTGGCTGCCAGAGAAGTCAGCTCGGTTTTTGACGCATTGTCCAAAACCTGCGGATTCGCCAGCCCAAAACTGTCGAAGTTAATCATTGCGCAATATTGCTCAACCTTATCTTTGGGAATCGCGTCAACCATGGCGCGCGAACCGTACAGTCCCTTTTCCTCTTTGCCGAAGGCTACAAATACGATGGACTTCTTCAAGGAAAGGTCTTTAATGGTTTTAAAAACGTGAGCAATGATCACGATTCCCGACCAATTGTCGATTGCGCCGCATCCTTCTGAAACCTTGTCATAGTGAGCGCCGATCACGATCGTTTCCTCGGACGATCCGGGCTTGCGCACCACCAGGTTCTCGACATTCTCGAATTTCTCCACCGACATATCTGAAGTGCCGGCTCCCGCTTTCTCAAAGAGGGTCTTGACGGCCTTCAGACGATCATCGTCTTTGCATGGGACTCCAGCGAAGTCCTCCTTAATTTGCTCGACGGTAGAAAAGATCGGGGTCTGTTGCTGTGCCGGTGCCGGGCCGGGGATGAGCAGAAAGGCGACCAGGGTCAAAAGGATGCTTCGAAGTATTTTTCTCGACATAGTTAGTAATTCGCCGTCAGATCCATTCCCTCATAAAGATGCCCGACTTGCTCCGCATATCCGTTGAATAAAAGCGTCGGTCGTGACCTGTACTCGCCGATACGATGCTCAAATTTCTGGCTCCAGCGAGGATGACTGACTGCCGGGTTCACGTTTGAATAAAAGCCGTACTCCCCCGGCGCCTCAGTATTCCAGGTCGCGGGCGGCTGGTCCGAAACCAGAGTGATCTTCACAATCGACTTAATACTCTTGAAGCCGTACTTCCAGGGCACCACCAAACGAATGGGCGCGCCGTTCTGGGCCGGCAGGGTTTCGCCGTAAATCCCGGTGGCCAGGATCGTCAGCGGATGCATGGCTTCATCAAGCCGCAAACCCTCAACATAAGGCCATCCCAGAACACCCGTCCGCTGATTAGGCATCCGGTTGGGATCGAGCAAAGTCTGAAAGGCGACATACCGCGCTGATGACAGCGGCTCGACCTGCTTCAACAGTGCGTTGAGGGGAAATCCGACCCAGGGGATGACCATCGACCAGCCTTCGACACAACGCAGGCGGTAGATTCGCTCTTCCTGCGGCGCCAGTTTGATTAAATCATCCAGATCAAAGACGCGGGCCTTGTTAACCAAACCTTCCACGGCAACTGACCACGGCCGTGTGACAAAGCCGCGCGCGGCCGATGCCACCGCTTCCTTAGTCGTGTGGAACTCGTAGAAGTTGTTGTAGTTGGTTATGTCTTGCAGGGAATTGAGGGGCTCAGTCGTTTTGAATCCGTCACGAACCGCATCGCCGGATCCGGTAACGACGCCGGCAATCTTTGGCCGGGCTTCGACGACGGCGGGCGGCGCATTCAGCCTTCGGTAGAAAAAGGAGGTAGCGGCTGCTGAACCGGCGAGAACCGCCCCACGCATGAACAGGCGACGGTTCAAATAGACCTTCCGGTCAGTGATTTCGCTTGATCTGATATCTGAAGGCTTCTTAATCAGCATGGCCACCAATAACGTACGTTTGGATGCTTAATCCAATTCCCAGGCTCACAAATCTCTTGAACGCCTGACTGGCAAAGATTAGTATCGCCGCGTTTTTTCTCGTCCACAAGCCATTCGAAATTCGGAAACGATGGATCTCGAAAGCAGCCAGTCAACAGTTAATACGAAAGCTGAGAGCGACCCGGATGTAGTCACTCACCGGACTCTGCGGTGGTTAGTTGTGTTTGCTCTTGGCTTTGGCGTTTGGCTGCTGCCGACGCCTTCCGGAATTGCGCCCACATCCTGGCGGTTGCTAGCCATTTTTGTGGCTACGATTGCCGGCGTAATACTTCGGCCGATTCCCGGGGGCGCCATTGTGCTGATGGGCGTGACCGCAGTGGCCATTACCGGGGCTCTACCGGTGCGCGAAGCCCTCGGTGGTTACGCCGACCCAATTGTCTGGCTCGTGCTGGCGGCGTTTTTCATCTCGCGAGCGATGATCAAAACGGGACTGGGAAGGCGCATTGCCCTGCTTTTCATTCGCGCCATTGGTCACCATTCGTTGGGGCTGGGTTACGCTCTGATCTCAACGGACTTCCTTTTAGCCAGTGTAATTCCCTCAAACGCGGCGCGTTCAGGCGGCGTGATCTTCCCCATCGCCAAGAGCCTGTCCGAAACGTACCAGTCGAGGCCAGGCCCATCTGCACGGCGGCTAGGGGCCTTCCTGATGGTGCTTTGCTATCAATGTGACGTAATTATCTGCGCGACGTTTCTCACGGGGCAGGCCTCAAATGTTTTGATTGCCAAGTTTGCCCAGCAATCCGCGGGCATCGAGCTGAGCTACACACGATGGTTTCTCGGGGCAATCATTCCCGGTTTGATTTCCCTGGTGGTCGTCCCGCAACTGCTTTACCGGGTTTTCCCTCCGGAAATCAAACACACGCCCGCCGCCGCTGAGTTCGCGCGGGACGAGCTTCGCAAGATGGGGCCGATGAAATGGCAGGAATGGGTCCTGTTGAGCGTCTTTGGAATGGTGGCAGCGCTTTGGATCACCCGGGGCTTGGCCGGGTTGATTCCATCAGTCGCGTCCATCATCCCTTCCGGCAAGTTGATTGCCGCGCTCACTTACCTCTCGACGTTGGATTATGCGATCCCGCCGCTCCTCGGTGTTGCCGCGCTGCTCCTTAGCGGCGTGTTGGTTTGGCGCGATCTGATTACCGAACATGGCGCTTGGGCGGTTTTCATCTGGTATGGAGGCTTAGTGCGCATGGCTGAGGCATTAGGAGAAACAGGACTTACAAAGCGCTTTGCAGAAGCTGCGGGCAAACTGACCGTCGGTTGGATTTGGTGGCTGGCACTGGCTGCTTTGCTGTTGATCTATTTTTACGCGCATTACGGTTTCGCCAGCATTACGGCGCACGCGACTGCCATGTACACTCCGTTCCTGCTGGTGATACTCGCGGCGGGCGCGCCTACCCTTTTGACCGTGCTCTTACTCGCCTACTTTTCGAATTTGAATGCATCACTGACTCACTATGGCACAACTCCAGCGCCGATCTGGTTTGGCGCTGACTATGTTAAGCAAAGAACATGGTGGTGGCTCGGGTTGTTGGTTTCTATTCCAAACATTTTGATTTGGACATTTGCTGGCGCGGCATGGTGGAAAGTTTTGCGTTGGTGGTAAGCAATCGATGATCAAATCAAATTGAATGATTAAGAAAACCAAAACTGAAAGTAAAACTTTAACGGCGGGTTATTCAGGCACACCGTTGGTGAAAAAGTTGGGCATCAAAAGCGGGTTCACCGCCCTCTTCATGAATGCGCCTGTAGACTTTGCGAGCAGACTCGATCTTCCGGCTGATGTCATCATCAAGAAAACGCCGCAGCCACAGCTGGACTTTGTGTTGCTGTTCGTCAAAAGTGAAAAGCAGCTGACACAAAAGTTTTCTCACGTGGCGGCAAGGTTAAAACCAACCGGAATGCTCTGGGTCGCATGGCCGAAAAAAAGTTCGGGCGTTGTGACCGATCTTACTTTTACAAATGTTCAGGCGATCGGCCTGGCTGCCGGACTGGTTGACGTAAAGATTTGTGCAGTCGATGAAGTTTGGTCGGGTCTCAAGTTTGTTTACCGAGTGAAGGATCGATCTCGCCTTACTTAGTCCATTTTTGCCCGCTGTTGAAATCCACAGACCCTGTGAACAGCCTGTGAACATGATCATGGCGAGGCCAAGAAGCCTCTGAGATACAGTCACTTGCGGCATTTTGCACAAGTGAGCAGCATTCACAGATCCTTTAGTTTGGGCGTAATTCCTGCGATAACGATGCGGCGATGAATCCGTGCCCCTGCGGGTTTTTGGAACGAGTGAAATCAATTGCTTTCAAGTCAGAACCGGGGAGCGGCAGCGACCGGGTCCGTCGCTGCTAAGTGTCACCGAAGTGTGGAACCTCACAGGGCTGGAATGGAGATCAGTCAACCTCTGCGATCGTTAAGTCGTAAAACAAGAACTCGCAATCAACTAATAGTTGGCCCACGATCAATTTCATCGAAGGTGTTGCGCGAAACATACGGCGAACGCTTTCTCTCCGTTGGCGAACGTGTGATTTTTGTTAATATTTTTCGATGCATATCGCAGTGCATGCGCAGCGAAATCGCGCTGCGTCGCTCAACGTAAATACATGCAAGACTCGTTATCCTTTCTCTTTACTGATGTTGCGACACGACGTTCACACTTGCGCGAACAAACAGATCAAAAATCCATCACTGCGCGCACATCGATCGTGATCATTTATTTTGAGGTTGCAAAAAAAATCTTACTCAATATAATGCCAGTCCCTTGCTTGTTAAGAGGTGAACGCATCGGCGATCGAGTTGACGAGAGATATCAGTTTAAAGCGCAGCAATTATCTTACCCTCGCAAGTACCGTCAGCCATTACGCGCAACATCCTCGACACAACGCTTTGCTTTTCTTAATGCGTAACGCGTAAGGGCTTCCGCTGTTTAGGAAGGTTTACCAGCGGCAAACGACGGCGACGTTTTTAGGCTCGCCAAGAGTACATCGCCAACACTCAATCGGATTGGATTTCGAGCGAACCGGGGCGCAAGCAGTTTTGCCGCTAAAGGGTCTCTGTCGGGACAGTGTTTGGCCAAAATCGGTTTCGGAGCATTGAAGATGACGAAGGCAGCAGAAGCGACGGCACTTGAACTAAAGCGATGTCCTCGGTGTGAAGAGGCGCTGCCCCTCTCAGAGTATGGTGTCTGTCGCGCACGCAAAGACGGCCTCAATCTGTATTGCAAGCGTTGTATTCGTCAAAAGATTGCATTGAGCCGCCAGGCCCTTCGCGAATACAAGACTGCGCGCAGCAAGCATGGCTCTGGAGCCGGCAAGTCACGCGTGACCCTGGATGCAAAGTCGGGCTTTTCACCACGCCGGATTGCGCGCATGCTCAGAAAGCTGTCGCCAGCCGACCGCGTGCGCGAGGCCATCCGCTGCGGGGCTGAGACGCAAACCGAAATTGTCCAGGTGACCAAGCTGCCCAAAGACGAAGTATGCGACGCACTGGCGAACCTTTTGCTCTGGACTCGAGAAATCCGGACCCAGATAGTGCGTCACCAACGAAGATACTTTGTAAATGAGACACCCGAGGAGTCAGTAAAAGGCGCCTCCGCGAAATCCACACGAGGCCTGACCCCGTCATTCAGCTCAGTGGGGGTCTTGATGCCGGGTCGAAAACCTTCCGCCAAAGGGAAAAAGCGCTCAACCAAGGCCTCAGCCGAGGGCCGTACGAAAGAAAAGACCGGTTGATAGCGCAGACAAGTCAGCGCACTCCAAATTACTCGCTAAAAGCCGCCAGCACCTCTTCCGCGTGTTCCTCGGGTTTAACCTTCTGATAGATCTTCTTAATCTTTCCCTTTTCGTCGATTAGAAAAGTCATGCGGTTTACACCCATGTACTCGCGGCCCATGTATTTCTTTTTGCCGTAGGTCCCGTACTTTTCAGAAACAGCCCGGTCAGTGTCGGCCAACAGCCGGAAAGGCAGGTCGAACTTTTTCGCGAACTTCTGGTGCGACTTCTCGCTGTCCAGCGAAACGCCCAGCACCTCGATGCCGCGCCTCTTAAACTTGCTGAATGAATCCCGAAAAGCACAGGCTTCTTTCGTGCATCCGGGCGTATCGTCTTTGGGATAGAAATAGAGCACCACTTTTTTGCCGCGTAGATCTTTTAGCTTCACCACGTTGCCATCAGCATCCGTTACTTTGAAGTCGGGCGCCTTGGCGCCTTCTTTGAGATTTGCCACTTGAATTGAAATCCGATCGGTTAGAATGAACGAGCAACAAAATTGTAGCGCATTTGGAGTGCGCTGACTTGTCAGCGCTTTGAATTTCGAAACAACAATGGTAACGAAGAAAAAAAAGGCAACTCAGTCAAAGAAGGCGTCTGACCCCGCCGGATTCTGGTTAGTCAAACAAGAACCGGAAAGCTACTCATTCGAAGATCTAGTGCGCGATGGCCGCACTGATTGGACCGGCGTCCGGAACTTTCAGGCGCGCAACCATCTGCGGCAAATGAAAGCCGGCGACAAAGTGCTGTTCTATCATTCAGGCGCAAGCAAAAGCGTAGTGGGCATCGCTGAGGTGGCGAAATCAGCCTATCCTGATCCCACCGCCGATGATGCGCAATGGGTGGCGGTAGACATAAAACCGGTGAAGTCTTTGAAACAGCCGGTGTCCCTGGCCGAGATGCGCGACAATCCTAAGCTCAAGAACATGCTGCTGCTGCGGCAATCGCGCCTGTCGGTGATGCCGGTCACCAGGGACGAGTTCGAGACCGTCATGAAAATGAGTGGCGGCTAAACGCTTTGGAAAGCGGCCACAAGTAGCCGCACTCCAAAATCGCGAGCCCGTGCAATATCCTTCTAACCCCTCAACAGATCCACCATCAGCTCGCTGGCGCACTCTTGCCCTGCTCGCCCTTGCCGAGCTCTTGGGCATGTCGCTCTGGTTTAGCGGCTCGGCCGTAGTTCCGGCGCTGGTCACAGAATGGAAGCTGGGTTCAGGTTCCGCTGAGCTGCTGACATTGTCGGTGCAGATCGGGTTTGTGGCCGGCACCGCACTCAGCGCGTTTCTGAATCTACCGGACATCATTAGCGCGAGACGTCTCTTTACGTTGACGGCAATTGCCGGCGCCGTCGTGAATGGAATGTTTGGTCTCTTCGCGCACGATTTAGCGACCGCAGTCGTGCTGCGCTTTCTCACCGGAATGTTTCTGGCGGGCGTTTATCCGCCAGCCATGAAAATTCTGGCGACGTGGTTCCGGCATGGTCGGGGCCTCGCGTTGGGCGTGCTCGTCGCTGCTTTGACGCTGGGAAAAGCGATGCCCTACCTCGTCAACGGCATCGGCAGCCGGAACTGGCGTCTCAATGTCCTGTTTGTTTCCCTGCTCGCGATTGTCGGCGCATTGTTGGCTTTGCTATTCGTGCGCGACGGACCGCTCGCCCTGCCGCCGGCGCGATTTGATTGGAGGCAGGTCGGCAGAGTCTTTCGCAATCGCGGCGTGCGGCTGGCCAACCTCGGCTACTTTGGTCACATGTGGGAGCTGTACGCGATGTGGACCTGGATACCGTTCATGATTCGCGCCAGCCTCTCTCTCCGCAAGAGCCATCCCGCCCTGGCAGAAGTCGCTTCATTTTTGGTGATTGGTTGTGGCGCGCTCGGCTGCGTTATCGCCGGCGCGATTGCCGATCGAGTGGGCCGCACGATTGTCACTTCCGGCGCGATGGCCATCAGTGGCGCATGCTGTTTGTTTATCGGCTTACTCTTCGGGGCACATCCCGTGCTGCTGCTCACGGTCGCTGCGATTTGGGGAGCAACTGTGGTCGCGGACTCGGCGCAGTTCTCCGCCTGCGTGACTGAACTGGGCGAGCCGCAATACATCGGCACGGCACTGACCCTTCAGACGTGCCTTGGGTTTTTGTTGACGACAGTTTCGATTGAGCTCCTCCCACGGTTTGAGAGAGTCGTGGGCTGGCGTTATGCGTTTGTGATCCTGGCGCCGGGTCCGCTGTTCGGAGTGATTTCAATGTTAAGACTGCGGGGATTGCCGGAAGCTGAGAAGATTGCGCACGGAAGGCGGTGAATTTGGAGTGCGCCGGCAGAGCGCAGCGGCGACGGCGCTTTTAATAGACCTTCGGTGCGGCGGCTTTCAGCCATGGGCGCGCGCTTCCCGGCCCACCAGGGAACCACCGCAATCCAAAGCGCCGTAGCCGCTACGCTCTGCCGGCGCACTCCAAACCGTCACCGGTTGCAGTCCTCACGCTGTGAGAGTTTAATAGAGCCGAAAATGATCGGCGCGAAGTTAGGGAACTATCGGATACTGGAAAAGATTGGCGCCGGCGGACAGGGAACAGTTTACAAAGCGACCGATACGAAACTAGGTCGCGCAGTCGTAATCAAAGTATTACCGCCGGAACTTACCGTTAAAGAAGCCAACCTCAAACGTTTTGAGCGCGAAGCGCGTCTGGCTTCCGCGCTCGATCACCCGAACATCTGCACGATTTTTGATCTCAACGACATCGGCGGTGTGCATTTCATCGCCATGCAATTCGTTGACGGCAAGAACGTGCGCGATTTGGTTAACGGCCGTCCACTGGATTTCCGCAGCGCCCTTTCCATAACTATTCAGGTCGCTGACGCTCTGGCCGCAGCGCACGCGCGCGGCATCATCCATCGCGACATCAAAGCCGGCAATGTCATGGTGACGCCTTCAGGCCAGGTCAAGATTCTCGATTTTGGCCTGGCAAAACTTTTGGATGGAGACGACCTGGGCGGCATTCATCACACCGATCTGACTGAAGTCGGCATTCCCTACGGCACCGCCACCTACGCGGCGCCTGAGCAGGCACGCGGCGAACGCGTTGATGCCCGCGCCGATATTTTTTCCACCGGTGTGCTGCTTTATGAGTTGCTGACCGGCACCTGGCCGTTTCAGGGAAAGACTAGTGTGGACGTGCGTCACGCTGTGCTCCACGAAGATCCGCAGACGCTGGAAGAAGCGCGGCCCGGTCAGTCGCCGACACGCCTGCAGGCGATTCTCGATAAGGCACTGGCGAAAGATCCGAGGGACCGATACCAGAAGGCGTCAGTGCTTCGTGATGATCTGCGTGAAGTCTTGCGCCAGGTTGAGACCGGATCTCCGCAGGCCTTCGCTGAACCAATTACGCCGGTCACTCCGCGACACCTTTCCGGCACCGGCCCGATGGGACGCGCCATGCGCTGGCTGCGCGGAATGGCCACCGGCGAACGAACCTCACAACCGCGGGCCTCCACTTCCGATCGGCCTGTACACGAAACGCCGGCAACCAGCATGGGCGGCGACCATGAGCGCAAAAGTGTCGCCATTCTTCCTTTCAAAAACGTCGGCAACGATCCGCAGGCGAGCTTTTACGAATTCTCGCTGGCTGATGCCGTGATTACTGAGTTGGCGCGCGTGCGCTCGCTGGTGGTGCGGCCCTCTTCCGAAATTGCCAAATACCAAAATACACAGATCGATCCGCGCCAGGCCGGGCGCGAGATGAGCGTGTCGGCGGTGCTTTCCGCCGGCTTTCTGCGCGCCGGCGATCGTATTCGCGTCACCGCGCAACTGGTCGACGTTGGTTCCGGTGATCTGCTGTGGAGCGATCGTATCGACGCGGACGCGACCGACATCATCAACGTGCAGGACACGATTACGCAGGAGATCTGCGATGGTTTGCGGCTCGAGCTCACTTCGGATGAAAAAGATCGGCTAGAGGCGCAAAAGACCACCAACGCAGAGGCTTACGAACTGTACCTGCGGGGGCGCGACTCGCTCGGACGCTATGTCTATCACACGATGGCGCGCAAAGACGTGGACGATGCCATCGAACATTTCGAGCGCGCCGCCGAATTGGATCCGACCTTTGCTTTGGCGCACAGCGCGCTGGGCGCTGCCTACGCCAGCCGGGTGATGAAAGGCTTTGGCGAACCCGAAGATCATGGGTTGGCTCAGGAGGCTTTCAATAAGGCTTTGGCCCTCGATCCTTATCTGATCGAGGCGCGCATGACCATGATTTTCATTTATCTCTCGCGTGGTGAGAAAGCCAAGGCCCGGGTCGCGGTTGATGAATTAAGACGCGAAGCGCCGAACGATGCCAGCGTTCATTTTGTGCGTGCGGTGGTCGCGCGTCTGGATGGAGATTACGATAAGGCGCTCCGCAGTCTGGATCGAATGGTCAAACTGAATCCGACCGAACGCGTGGTAGTGAGCTACAATCGCGCGCGGTTGCTCACTTATCAAAACCGTTTTGATGAAGCGTTCGCCGAGTTGGACGCGGGGGCCAGGGCCGAACCCGATCATCCGCTCATCAAAACGTTTCGCGCGCGGGCGCTGTATTATCATGGCGAGCCGGTAAAGGCGGCGGAGATTCTCGAGCAGGTGCTCGAACAGCATCCGCAGCTTGACGGCATTCGGCCG
Organism: Pyrinomonadaceae bacterium; assembly: GCA_035274925.1. Taxonomy (GTDB): domain Bacteria; phylum Acidobacteriota; class Blastocatellia; order Pyrinomonadales; family Pyrinomonadaceae; genus UBA11740. The sequence goes on from DATENS010000183.1 coordinate 14,987, forward strand.
ATCTATGCGACGTTTTTGAGCGCGCTCGGTTTCAGTGAAGAGGCGCGCGCGCAACTGACTGATGAAGTCAGGAAAACCGCGGACACCGATCACGACATCGCTTACTGGCTGGCTTCGGCGTACGCGATGGAAGGCGAGCGCGACGAGGCTTTAAAGTGGTTACGACGCGCAATCGAACTTGGTAACCAGAATCGTCCCTGGTTCGAACGCGACAAGAACTGGGATTCGCTGCGCGGCGATCCGGAGTACCAGCGGATAATTGAGTCGATTAGCACCCCCGCGATTGCTGACGAGGAGGAAGCGGGGCACTAGGCCCACCGTGAGGAAGGGCCCAAAATTCCGATGACGGAGCGGACGAGAGCGTCCGCGCTCCCAACAATCATGAAAACTTTCGTAGTCGGTGACGTTCACGGCCGCTGTGCGCAACTGCACGGCCTCCTCGACATGTTGCCGCGTGATGAAAAGACGGACACGCTGATTTTTATCGGAGACTTGATCGACCGCGGCGCCGACGTGCCCGGCTGCGTCGAACTGGTGCACAAGCTTTCCACCGAGAATCCCGGACGCGTGATCTGCCTGCGCGGTAATCATGAACAGATGTTGCTGGATTTTATCGACGGGGTGAACACGGTGTGGGTGGACTCTTCCACTGGCAGCGAACAGACGTTCGTCCAATACACGCATAACCCTTTGCGTTTTCAAACTGAGGCGGACTTTGAAGCGGCGCGCCGGTTGATCGCGCAATCTGTTCCGGCCGAGCAGCTTTCGTTCTTTCGCCAGTTGCCCCTCTACCACGAGGACGAACATGCGCTCTATGTCCACGCCGGATTAGAGAATGGAAAGCATCCGCGCGAGAGTTCGCCGCATGCGCTGCTTTGGACGCGCAACATGGATTTTTACAAGAGCTATCACGGCAAACCGTGCGTGTTTGGTCACACGCCGACGCCGTTTCTGCCTTTGCGCGGGCGCCTGGGCCGTCACGGCATCTATGTTTTTCACAGCGCGATCGGAATCGACACGGGATACAACATCCACTCCCCGCTATCTTGCCTCTCGCTGCCCGACTTCACGCTTTACCAGGCATTCGCCGACGGGCACACCGCGACTCACCACATCACGACGCTAATACCGGAAACTTTGAAGGAAATGCAGCGGAAAGCTGCGGGGCTCTGATCTCCCCTCTCCCAGAGGGAGAGGGAGTCAATGCATCTCACTCATACCGCAGACACTCAATCGGATCCAAGCGCGAAGCTTTTCTGGCAGGCAGCACACCGAAGACGAGACCAACTAATACGCTTACCGTCAGGCCTGAAATTACGGCCCAGGCGGGCACGGAAGCCGGGAGGCTGGGAAAGATCAGCATGATTAGTTTGCTGATGCCAATCGCCGACAACACGCCCACCGTGCCGCCCAAAAACGTGAGCGTCATGGCTTCGAACAGAAACTGATTGGTGATATCGCGGCGGCGGGCGCCCAGTGCTTTGCGCACCCCAATCTCCTGAGTGCGCTCAGTGACGCTCACCAGCATGATATTCATAACACCGATGCCGCCGACGAGCAGCCCCAGACTGGAAATTGCGATAGCGATTAAGCCCACCATCGCCGTGATGCTGTCGAACTGTTTGACGAAGGTGTCCGCGGTCTTGATGTCAAAGTTATTTGGATCACCAAACTTTACATTACGCCGGCGGCGCAGAATATCTTCAGATTGAGTCAATGCTTCATTGAGCTGGCCCGAGCGCCCCTTGATTACAAACAGCAACCAGCCGCGCGCGGGTGCTACTTTTTGCGCCGTCCGCAAAGGAATATAAACAGCATTGTCCTCTTCATTCTCGCCAAAGAACCCGGCCTTGCGTTTCTCGAGCACCCCCACGATTTCGAAGTTGTAACCACCCATGCGCACTTCGGTTCCGGCAATTCTCGATTGCTGTCCTGGAAACAGTGCATCGGCGGCATTGATGCCGATCACCATGACGTTGCGACGCTGATCGTCGTCAGCTTGAGTAATAAACCGTCCTTCTCGGATAGTGACGTTTGTTAGATCTCCATAGTTGGAGGTCACGCCGGTAGTGTTTCCCCACCGGTAGTTGTTGCCACGATAAGTAATATTGTCGTCAAACGGCCCGCCGCTATAACCGACATTCGGCATTTCGACCGCCACATCTTCGACGGCGGGGGCCTGGAGCTTTATCGCGTCAGCGTCGTCCACGGTCAGCGGCTTGCGCAATCGCTCGTTGCGGTCAAAGCTTGATTGGGGTCCAGTGGTGAGATGGAAAGCATAGATATTGTTTGTGCCGTACTCTTCGATGATGGCCACCAGGCTCTGCCGCATGCCGGTGAGCAGCGAAGCCACCACAATCGCGGTAAAGACCCCGATCACAATTCCCAGCACCGTGAGCACGCTGCGAAACTTGTTCGAACGGACGCTGTCCAGCGCCATGCCGAGCGTTTCGCGGATCATCGTATGTGGCAGTCGAAATTTCACGTTCGTCTATTTCTAGTTTAGAGGCGGGCTACTGCCCGCCATGCAATCCGCAAAACGGGCGGGCGGTAGCCCGTTTCTAAACTCACGTCGTCTTCGTTAAAGCAATAATGGGATCCAGTCGCGCCGCTTTGAAGGCCGGATAAATACCCGCAACCATCCCCACCCCGGTGGAAACCACGAGCGCGAGCAGAATGTAGCCGATTGTGATCGTCATAGTGATGCCGGCCAGCGAAGTAATCAGGCTGGTGATCCCATACGCCGCCAACAATCCCAACAATCCACCAAAGGCACAAAGCATGGCGGACTCAATTTGAAACTGCACCATAATCTGTTTGCGCGTCGCGCCCACCGCTTTCCGCAATCCGATTTCGAAAGTCCTTTCGGTTACGCTCACGAGCATGATGTTCATCACCACGATGCCGCCGACCAACAAAGTGATGGCGGTGATGGGAACGACGACGGCGGCGATGCTGCCCGTAAATTGATCGATTTGGTTATTCAGATTCTCGACATCGACCAGGCCAAAATCGTCTTCTTCGTTGCCCTTTAAACGGTGCTTGTTGCGCAGTTGCATGCGGGCGTCTTCGATCGTGGCCGCAAAAATCTCGCGGGCTGCGGCCTTGCCGTGAATCTGCATGTTGTTCCGGCCGAATACCGACATGTGCGTCGATGCCGGGATGTACACGTGGCGGTCCAGCGAGTCACCAAAGAAAGAACCGCGGCTCTCTTCCACACCGACGACGGTCATCGGCAGGCCGCGAATCTTCAAAGTCTTCCCCAGGGGATCGACATGGGGGAAATACTTGTCCTTGATCTCGCTGCCGAGCACGCACACCAGCGCGGAACGATTGACATCGTCTCGGGAGATGAATCGCCCTTCGCTGATAGTCTTATCTTCAATCTCCTGCATGTTGGCGGTGACGCCGAAAATAATCGCGCCGGGGAATTCGATCCCGTCCTGTTTCAAGTCGACCTGGGATCCCAATTCAACACCGACTTCGGAACAGTACTTACAGTGATCGCGCACCCATTCGTAATCGTCCCATTTAAGCTGCTTGTTGCGCCGGTTGCGGCGTTCGTACTCGTCATCAGACATGCGCCCGTGAAACGCCATGCGCGCGATCATGAAGTGGTTCGCGCCGAGGATCTTGCCGACCTTGTCGGTGACGTAAGTATTGAGGCCGCTAATCGAAGCGCCCACTACCACCACGGCGGACACGCCGATGATGATGCCGATCAAAGTAAGAAAAGCGCGCAGTTTGTGCGCGAGAATTGACTGGAGCGCGATGCGCGCGGAGTCGGCATAGACTGAGAAGATGTAACGCATGATGGGCGGTCAGAACCCTTTACGACGATCCGGGACGAAAGGTTTGTAAAAGTTTGTAAAGTTCCGCAAGGCGCCCGGATCCACTAGGAAGACGCCAAAAACTAAAGTTTATTAACGATTAGCGGGAGAATCCGGCGGGATCATTTGAGCAGGCCTTTCCGCAGAAGCCATTCGCGCACCACATTCTTCTTGTCGCGCTTGGCCCCATCGACCTCGTAGTTCAGTTTGCGCATTTCCTCGGTAGTAATGGCGCCCTCAAGCTGCGAAATAATCGAGCGGAGTATAGGGACAGTCCGACTGCCCGCGGCCTGCGAGTCGGTGGTCATGTTGTTCGCGCGAACTATGAACACGGCTTCGTAAGGTGGGAAGTAATGGCGGTCGTCTCCTAGCTGGACCAGGTCGAGAGCGGCGATGCGGCCGTCGGTCGAATTACCCGCGATCACGTCGACCTGCTTTGATGCCAATGCCTTGTACGTCAGATCGAGGGCCATGTCCTTCACATCCGCGAAGTTCAGGTTATAGGCGCGTGAAAAACCTTCGTAACCATCGGGCCTCACCATGAAGTCGTGGCCGAAGCCGGCCCGCCACTTGTTCGAATACTTCGCTGCCTCGGAAATTGTTTTGAGGTCGAGCTTGCGTGCGTCTTCACCGCGCACCAGGATGGCGAAGGTATTGTCAAAACCAAGAGAGCCGCTTACTACCAAATTGAATTGGCTTGAGTATTCACGCCGGACTTGATCCAGCACCGCTTTAGCATCCGTGATTGGTTGATGCTGAAGGATTGCGGTGAAGGCCGTGCCGGTGTACTCGGGATAGATATCAATCTGCCCGTTGACAATCGCGGTATGCGCAAGGTTTCCGCCGAGATCAAAGCGACGGTCAACTGTCACGTCATAGGATTCGAGCATTTGAGCGACCATCTCTGCGAGTAAGTTTGATTCCGTAAAGTCTTTCGAGCCCACCACGAAGTGTCCGCGACCTGACGCGCCAGAACGATTCTTCATTGCGCGCCAAAAACCAAAGCCCATCACGAGCACGGCGATGGCCAACGCGGTGGCCGCGATCGCCCGTAAGGAAATGCGTCGGGCGCGAGCCGCTCCGGTTTCGAAACGCTTTTCAATCAGCCCGAATCCGAAGTCTGCAAGCAAAGCCATCAAGGCCGAAGGCACCGCGCCCGCGAGCAGCAAACGGTTGTCATTCAAACGCAGGCCCCGAAAAATGTATTCGCCCAAACCGCCCGCGCCCACCTCAGCCGCGATAATCGCCACTCCAATCGTAATTACTACCGCGACGCGCACGCCGGTGAGAATCACACTCATCGCCAGCGGCAATTCCACCTGCAGCAAGACCTGGCGATCAGTCATGCCCATCGCCACCGCGGCTTCGCGCACAGCTTTGTCGACGCCGAGAATTCCCGTGACCGTGTTCCGAATGATCGGCAGCAGAGCGTAAAAGACCAATGCGACAATCGCGGTCCGTGGTCCGATGCCGCCGATAAACGGCAGCGGAATAAGAAAGCCAAAAAGCGCGAGACTCGGTATCGTCTGCATCACGTTCGCGATCCCGAGCACCGGCGTCCGCAACCGTTTCTTCCGCGTAATCAGAATTCCTACCGGAAGGGCGATGACGATGGCAATCGCGATCGCGATAAACACCAGCCACACATGCTGGGCAATGTGCGACAGGATGTCGGCCCAATTCGCTTTGAGAAATTCAGTCATCTGTCAGAACCGCCTGCGGTAGCGGGCGGTTTATGCTTGATAGTTTCGCGCGAAGATCAACCACCCGCTACCGCAGATGGTTCTGACAACGTATCTAAATACGCTCGCGCCAGTTCGTTATCCGAGTTAGCAAAGCCTTCGGGAGTCTCGAGCAAAACAATACGGCCGTGGTCCATTAAGGCGATCCGCGACCCCAGCATCAAAGCCTCGCGGACGTCGTGCGTGACAAAGATCACCGTCTTGCCTAAGCGCGCTTTTAGTTGCGCGAACTCTTTTTGCAGAGTGGATCTTGTCAAAGGATCAAGCGCGCCGAACGGTTCATCCATCAAGAGCAGTGGCGGATCCGCCGCAAGCGCTCGCGCCACGCCGACGCGTTGCCGTTGGCCGCCTGAGAGCTCTTGGGGAAACCGATCGGCGAAGCGCGCCGGTTCAAGCCCCACCAGAGTGAGCAACTCAGCTACGCGCGCCGCAATTTTGTCTTTAGTCCAATTCTCAAGCGACGGAACCAGGGCGACGTTCTCAGCCACGGTGAAATGTGGAAACAGACCCGCTTCCTGAATCACATAACCGGTTCGGCGCCGCAAACGAATTACATCCCAATCAGTAGTCGCCCTGTCCTCGACCATGACCTGTCCGGCCGTGGGCGTGAGCAGTCGATTAACCAGGCGAAGAGTAGTGGTCTTGCCACAGCCGGACTCGCCCAGCAACACGAGCGTTTCACCGGAAGTCACGCTCAGGTTGAGCTGATCGATAATCGCCTGGCCGTCGATGGCCAGGCTCACGTTACGAAAGTCGACGAGTGGCTTGTGATTGTTTTCGTTGGCCATTGGAACTCGCGAGTCTATCAAAAACGCGGCGACGATGATAAAGTTTCCGGCATTCTGTCATGAGCCAAATTGATCAAATTCACGCGCGTGAAATTCTCGATTCGCGTGGTAATCCGACTGTTGAAGCAGACGTAATTCTGACCAGCGGCCAGCGCGGTCGCGCTGCCGTTCCCTCCGGCGCATCAACCGGCGAGCACGAGGCAGTCGAGTTGCGGGACGGCGACAAGCACCGCTATCTCGGCAAGGGTGTGACCAAGGCCGTGGCGAACGTAAACGGTTTGATAGCGCGCGAGCTGAAAGGCATGGATGCGCTCGATCAGAATAAGATCGATCGCAAACTCCTGGATCTGGACAACACGCCGAATAAATCGAACTTGGGCGCGAATGCGCTGCTTGCCGTGTCGATGGCCAATGCGCGCGCAGCATCAAGTTTTCGCGGGCTGCCGCTCTATCGCTATCTGGGCGGCAACGCAGCGAACACACTGCCGGTGCCGATGATGAACATCGTTAACGGTGGCGCGCATGCCGACAACAACGTCGACTTTCAGGAATTCATGATTGTGCCGGTTGGCGCCGACAAATTCAGCGAAGCTTTGCGCACGGGAGCAGAAATTTTTCACACTCTGAAATCGGTTTTGAAAAAGAGAGGCTATGCCACCAGTGTCGGCGACGAAGGCGGCTTTGCGCCGAATTTGAAATCGAATGAAGAGGCCATCGAAACGATCCTGGAAGCCATCGGGCAGGCGGGTTACCACGCGGGCCAGGATGTGCTGCTCGCCCTGGACCCCGCAGCGAGCGAGTTCTACGACGGCCAGGCTTACGTTTTTAAAAAGTCGGATGGGCGCAAACTATCCAGCACTGAAATGATTTCGTTTTGGCAGGATTGGGCGTCGAAGTATCCGATCATTTCCATTGAAGACGGCATGGCTGAGAACGACTGGGATGGCTGGAAGGCATTGACGGACGCGATTGGCACGAAGGTTCAGCTTGTCGGCGACGATCTGTTTGTAACCAACACAAAGTTCCTGCAAAAGGGAATCGACCGGGGCGTGGCGAATTCGATCCTGATTAAAGTGAACCAGATTGGCACATTGACGGAGACGCTCGAATGCATCGAGCTGGCCAAATCCAGCGGACGCACCGCAGTAATCTCACACCGTTCCGGCGAAACTGAAGATTCCTTCATTGCCGATCTCGCCGTAGCAATCAACGCGGGGCAAATAAAGACCGGCTCACTGTCACGCTCAGATCGGATTGCTAAATACAATCAACTGCTGCGCATTGAAGAAGAGCTCGGTGATGCGGCGCGTTATCCTGGTCGTGAGGTGTTTGGTCAGAACCCCGACCAGTCGGGGTAGGGGGCGGTTGAAGTCTCGCGATCAGAGGTTAACAAGTTAAACCGCCCGCTACCGCAGGCGGTTCTGACAAGAATCCCCATGAATCTTTCCTACATCCAAAACCTTTTTGATTACACCGCGTGGGCCAACGAGCTGGCGATGAAGGCGGCCGCCGCGTTGCCCGACGAACACCTTCGCCGCGATGTTGCTATCAGCCACAACTCGGTTTTTGGCACACTCTTGCACATGGCCGGGGCCGAATGGATTTGGCTGGAAAGGTGGCACGGACATTCGCCCCCGAAGGCGGAAGCGTGGGCAATCTGGACGCCGGATTCGTGCGCCGATTTGACGGCTTTGGCAGAACGATGGAAAGAAGTCGTGGACCGGCGCGCGCGGTATATCTCGGAATTGGACGAGGCGCGGCTCGCTGCCGAATTGCCTTTTAAGCTTCTGAGCGGTGATCCCAGTTCCATGCGGCTGGTCGATCAAATGCAGCACGTCGTCAACCATGCGACCATGCATCGCGGGCAGGTGGTCGGCATGATTCGGCAGTTGGGAATTGAACCGCCTTCCACCGACTTGCTGTTCTACCTGCGCAGCGAGATATCGCCGAAATGAGCGTGACCGTTACGAGGCAAATCTCGAAATAGCTTTAACAGAGAATTGGGCTGCTGACACGTCGACACCAATGGAGCAAACCTGGAACCGCGGCGATTATTCGATTAGCACCGATCGCAGGCGTCTCGATCTCGATGTGATTCATAACTACCTTAGTAACGAGACTTACTGGGCCACCGGAAGATCGCGCGAGGTGGTATTACGCTCGATTGAAAACTCACTCTCGTTTGGCATCTTCAAAGGCGTCAAGCAGGTGGGTTTTGGCCGGGTGGTTACTGATTACGCCACCTTCGCGTGGGTCGCGGATGTGTTCGTGTTGCCAGAGCATCGGGGCAGGGGCTTATCGAAGTGGCTGATGGAAGTCATGCTCGCGCACCCGCATTTACAGGGGTTTCGACGCTGGGTCCTGGCCACTAAGGATGCCCACGGCGTGTACGAGCGCTTTGGCTTCATAAAACTACATCGACCCGAACGCTGGATGGAACGACCTGATCCGAACATGAAAGAGAGCCCGGATTACTGGCTACCGAATGAAGATGTTTAGAGGCGGGCTACCGCCCGCCCGTCGGCCGGTAGGCCGACTCTAAACAAAAACATGCTACCCAAACGTCCACTCGCACTGATCATTCTCGACGGCTTTGGCTATCGCGCCGAACGGGAAGGCAATGCGATCGCCCAAGCCGAAATGCCTTTCTATCGCGACCTGCTCGAAAAATATCCGCACACCTTGATCGAGGCTTCAGGGGGTTGTGTGGGTCTGCCAAAAGGCGTGATGGGAAATTCCAATGTAGGCCATCTATGCATGGGCGCCGGTCGCGTAGTCCGCACAGACCTTGAGTACATCAATTACGAAATCAACTCGGGCGGGTTTTTCCACAACCTGGCGCTTAATGCTGCGATGGACAGTGTCGTGAAGCATGATCGCGCGCTGCATATCATGGGCTTGCTTTCGGACGGCCTGGTTCATTCTTCGCAGGAACACGCTTACTGTCTTTTGCGCATGGCCAAAGATCTCGAGGTGCGGCGTGTCTATCTTCATTGCTTCCTCGATGGCCGCGATACGCCGCCTGAATCCGCCGGCAAATACGTGGCTGCGCTGCAGGACAAATGCCGAGAGATCGGCATTGGTGAGATTGCCACGCTTTGCGGCCGCTATTATGCGATGGATCGGGACAAGCGTTGGGAAAGGACCGAGCGCGCTTACCGAATGTTGGTGCATGGCGAGGGTGAGCGCGCTACCGATCCGCTTGCGTCGATCAAACAATCGTACGAACGCGGCGTGACCGACGAATTCCTTGAACCGTTGGTAATGACCGGCGCCGGCGGCCAACCGGTGGCCACCATAAAAGATAGTGATTCAGTAGTCTTCTTTAACTTTAGGGCAGATCGCGCGCGCCAAATTACCAGCGCGCTTGCGGTTCCCGGCTTTGACGACTTTGCGACACCCGGGCGGCCGCATACCCACTTTGTTTGCTTTGCGGTGTACGACAAGAACTATCCTTTGCCAGTCGCGTTTCCGCCTGAGCTGCCGCGTAATATTCTCGCGGGCGTGTTTGCCGCGAACGACGTACACAACTTCCGTTTGGCCGAGACCGAGAAGTACGCGCACGTCACTTACTTTTTTAATGGCGGAACTGAACGCGAGTTTCCGCACGAGAAACGCCTGCTGGTACCTTCGCCGAAAGTAGCAACCTACGATTTGGCTCCGGAAATGTCGGCGTTCAAAGTTACCGACAGGTTGTTGCGTGCGATCGAGGAGCGCGAGACTGATGTGTTCATCGTCAACTTTGCCAATCCCGACATGGTGGGCCACACCGGCATGCTCGACAAGACGATCGAAGCATGCCAGTACGTGGATACTTGTCTCGGTTGGATTACAAAAGCAATGGGTGCGGCGCGGGGGACAACTTTGATAACTGCCGATCATGGAAACGCCGAACAGATGATCGATTTGCACACGGGCGCGCCACACACCGCGCATACGTCAAACCCGGTGCCGTTTCATCTAATCGGTGAAGATCATCACGGCGTGAAGCTGCGCGAAGGCGGCGCGCTCGAAGACGTTGCGCCGACCATGCTCGGACTATTGGGAATTGAGAAGCCAGTTGAGATGACGGGAAGGGATTTGCGAGGGGAATAGGCTTGATCCCCTCTCCCTTTGGGAGCGGGAGAGAATTAAATGGCCGCCACTACTGA
>DATENS010000184.1:0-36028 GCA_035274925.1 Pyrinomonadaceae bacterium
ATCGATGTCGCGATCACTAACGGGGGCGGGCTGCGCCGCAGCAGCATCGGCGAAGGGGAAATCCGAATCCGCGACATCTTTGAATTACTCCCATTTGAAAATGCCCTGGTGACGATGGAACTCACCGGAGAGCAATTGACCAATCTCCTCGGCGTCATCACCGCTTCCCGTGAAGCCCAATCGGGAGCGCGCGTGGTTTATTTCACCAAGCCGGACAAGACCGTTGAGATTGTCAGCGTCAGGCTACGCGATGCGAACCAGACGGAAATCGAAATTGATCCGAAAAAGACTTACCGTATTGTCACCATTGATTACCTGGTGAACCGCGGGGGCGATCGCTTTAGCATCCTGCAACAGGGCAAGAACGTTAAGCCGCTGGGACTGACGGTGCGCGACGCTATCATCGAATATGTGAAAGCAGAAACCGCCGCCGGACGAGGGCTCAGGCCGAATCTCGACGGACGCTTTGCTTACGATCGTACCAAGGCAGCCGGAACTGAGGAGGTGAAGCCGCAATGACTTCGAGAAGGGATTTTCTGCGCGCTTCAATGGTCGCCGGCGTGACGCTTTCGCTGCCGAGGACTTTCTCTTCCTTTTCGCGTCTCACTAATTATTCGACGCCCTGGGCCCCGCTGCTTTACCAAAAAGCGGGTGAAACGCTCGTAACGGTTCTGCACACAAACGACACGCACTCACAAATCGATCCGATCCTTGATAACGATAAGAGCTACCCCGGGAAAGGTGGCGTAGCCCGCCGGGCAACTTTGGTGAAGCGCCTTCGGAAGGAAAATCCGAACACGCTGATGATTGACGCCGGTGATGTGCTTCAGGGCACTCCCTATTTCAATTTTTACAAGGGCGAGGTCGAATACAAGGCGATGACGATGATTGGTTACGACGCCGGGACACTCGGTAATCACGAATTCGACAACGGAGTCGAGTCCCTCAGCAAAGCCTTGCAGTTTGCCAATTTTGACATCGTCTCGACCAATTACGACGTGCGTGGCAGCCTCCTGGAAAGCAAGGTTAAGACGCACGTGGTCAAGCAAGTGGGCGACATCCGCGTCGGTTTGTTTGGCATGGGAGTGAGCCCGACAGGCTTGATCACGCCCGACAATTTCAAGCCGGTAAAGTACCTTGACCCGGTGCGCATGGCGCGTGGTGTGGTGAAGCTTCTGCGCGAGCAGGAGCGATGTAATCTGGTGCTCGGCATGTCACATCTTGGTTATTTTCCCAAAGCGGAAGAGAACGAGATTGGCGACACGCAGGTCGTGGAACAGGTCGACGGAATCGACTTCATTGCCAGCGGGCACACGCACACTTTCATGAAAGCCCCGGTGGTGCATAAGTCGCCTTCCGGAAACAATACGGTCATTTTCCAGGTCGGCAAGAGCGGGATTTACGTCGGCCGCGTCGACTTCACCATGAAAGACGGAAAGATGACCGCGTACGCGGGCGGACTGCTCGACTTGCGACACGACGCGCTTGCTTAGTCGGACAGACTTTAGTTTGTCCTCGTGACTCTTAACGACAAACTGAAGTTTGTCGCACTCCAGATGGCTGATGATGCAACCAGAGACCGTGTGCGCGCGCTAGTGCGCGATGTTTTGAGCAAGACCATGCCGTCTGAGCCTCAACCTACTCCGCCGAGCGCCAACCCTGCTCCGTCTAAGAAGGACAATTCATCAAGTCAGGCAGTTACCCGCGATGAATCAGCCAAATTGGTGATCACGGAAGACGATGTGCGCGGATTGGAACGGGGTGCTGTTTTGCGGATCGCAGAGGGCGCACGCCTAACGCCGCTCGCGGCCGACATTGTCAGCGATCGTGGAATAGAAATCGTTCGCCGGGTCCCGCGCCGGGGTACTACTCAAGTTAGAACGGTGGCCGTCGGGGCCGATCACGGGGGCTATCCGATGAAAGAGGAGCTGAAGGATTTTCTCACCAAGCTTGGCCACCGCGTCCACGATTTTGGCACTAATTCAGAAAGGGCGGTCGACTATCCCGATTTTGCTCACGCCGTCGCGCGTGCTGTCGCGGATTCCACTGCCGACGTCGGGATCGTAATCGATGGCGCCGGCGTGGGCTCGGCCATGACCGCCAACAAAGTTCCAGGGGTACGCGCCGCGGCCTGTTATTCGGTCGAGGTGGCCCGCAATTCGCGCGAACATAACGGCGCAAACGTACTGACTCTCGGCAGCAAGACGATTACAGGCGAGCAGATGCGCGAGATCGTGCGCGCGTGGCTGGGCACGGACCTTACCGAAGATCGCCATCGCAAACGCGTCGCCAAGATTCAGGCGGTTGAGCGACAGTACCTATCGTAGTGGCTCGAATGTGGCACGGGCGTCCCGCCCGTAAATCACGCGCAAGCTGCGCGTGCCACTTGCATAACGCCTGAATCCAACCCGTGTTAAAATGCCGCCGTGAAAAAACTTTCCTCTGCTCTGCTCTTCCTTTGCTTGAGCTTTGTGGCTGTATTGGCTCAAGACCACTCGACAACGCCAACGGCGGGCGAGGCCACGAATTGGATCTCAGTCGCGCCTGAAAAAGCAGGCTTTACGCTGCGGATGCCGGGAAAACCTACGTCAAAAGTGGATCCCGTGCCGGGTCACAACGTTGAGAACCACATGCTCATGTTAGAGACTCCGGCTGCCGGCTATGTCTTCTCTTATGTTCAATTTCCCGACGACATCACTGATCCTGCAGCCATCAAGGGAATGCTTGATGCGGGTCGTGATAGTGGGGTTAGTTCCACCGGGGGAAAACTCAAGAGTGAAAAGGAAATCCGACTAAACGAACATTACGGCAGAGAATGGATCGTCGATATGCCGGGCGGCCTCGCGGCCATCAATCGTGCATATTGGGTCAAGCGCCGCTTGTATCAACTGATTTTCGTCACGTCCCCGAGCACGAACGACACGCCTGAGACGCTGAGACAGCGTCAGGAACTGGCAGACATGTTTTTTGGCTCCTTCACGGTAGCTGGCAACGTTGCCAATTAACGAGTCTCTTAGCGATGGCTAACTATTCGCATAACGGTGATTTTGAGCAGCTGGTCGAGCAGATCACAGACGTGATTTATGCGCGCCTGAACGGCGAGACTCAGGATCAGGCCAGGATGTGCGGCTGCACGTCTGAATGTTTCCATCGCTGTCCCGAGCGAATGCACCGAGTGGTTGACGCCGGCGCGGCGCGCATCGGCCTGGTGCTTGGTCAAACCGGTTCAGCGCGCGATTGGGCCAGCTTGATCGATCACACGCTCTTGAAGCCTGAGGCGTCTGAGAGTGAGATCAAACGTCTTTGTGAAGAGGCCGCGCAATACCACTTCGCTTCGGTTTGCGTAAATCCTACCTGGGTGCGAGCTTCGGCTTGCCATCTGCAAGGGTCAGGCGTACCGGTTTGCACGGTGATCGGTTTTCCGCTGGGAGCGACCCTCGCGGACGTGAAGGCCTATGAAGCACGCCGCGCGATCATGGACGGCGCGCGCGAAGTGGACATGGTCATTAACGTGGGCGCACTCAAGAGCGGCGATGATTGTCTCGTCGAACATGACATTCACTCAGTCGTTGAAGTCGCACACGAGTACGGCGTCATCTGCAAAGTCATCATTGAAACGGCCCTGCTAAACGATGACGAGAAGATGCGCGCCTGTCAGGCGGCGAAGAGGGCCGGCGCTGACTTTGTCAAAACATCAACCGGTTTCGCCAAGGGCGGAGCGACCGTAGCGGACATCGCGCTGATGCGTCGCGCAGTCGGCGCTGAGTTAGGTGTCAAAGCATCCGGCGGCGTAAAAAGCATGGCCGATGCGCGCGCGATGGTTGAAGCCGGCGCCACTCGCATCGGCGCTAGCGTCGGCGTCAAAATCGCGCAGGAAGCCGCCGGCGTGAAGTCCGCAAGTCCCGTCACATCAGGATACTAGTTTGAGGCAAGTCCGCCGGGCGGACGACTGAGTTATGTTTCGAGTTGCGATTTCAGTCGCCCGTTTCACGGGCTTTTTGCTCTCTGCACTCCTCTTGCTGGCACTTGGTGCAGTTAATCCGGTCGCCCATCCGACGCCCACTCCTTTTCAAGACGACGATGTGGTTCGCATCGAAAGCGATCTCACCAACCTTCTATTCAATGCCAACGACAAAGACGGCCGCTTCATTACCAGCCTTCGCGAAAGTGATATTCGCGTGCTGGAAGACGGCGTTCCGCAAATGCTGTTCACTTTTCAGCGCGAGACCGACCGGCCGCTTTCAATCGCGTTTCTCATCGACGTGAGCATTTCGGAAGAGCGCACACTGCCGCAGGAAAAAGCCGCCGCGCGCGTTTTTATCGAGAACGTGATTCGCTCGAGCAAAGACCAGGCCGCGATCGTCCCCTTTGAAGGTTACGCGCATGTCGAGCAGCCTTTGACCCGTGACGTGCTGGCCATCCTTCGCACGCTCGAGCAAGTTGAAGTGGCCTATCCAACATACCTCGGCTCGGCGCCGGCGCTCACCGGCATTACATCCGGTCCCGGCACGGTGGCGCCACCGAATGAGGGCTCAACTGCGATTTGGGATTCAGTGGCGTTGACCTGCCGCAGAGTTCTGGCGCGTGACCGCGCCCAACGGCGGCGCGCCATCATTCTGCTGACCGATGGACAGGACTCAACCAGTCGTCTTCGGCGTGTCGATGCGATTGACCAGGCAATTCAAGCTGAAACCGTTGTGTATGCCATCGGCATCGGCGACAAGAAGTATCAGGGCGTCAACAAGGGGGCGTTGCGAGAGATCGCTGAGCGCACGGGCGGACGTGCGTTCTTTCCAAAAAAAGAGGACGACCTCAGGTCAGCTTTTGCAGAGATCGAGCAGGAGCTGCGATCCCAATATCTGATTGCTTACTCCTCAGCCAACAAGAAACGCGACGGGGCCTTTCGCACCATCACGGTTGAAATCACCAGTCCCGAGTTCCAAAAGCAGGGGCTGAAGCTGCGTTACCGTCCGGGCTACTTTGCCAAAAAGGGTTCCTAATTATTCGAGTTTGCGCCCTTTGCGCCATTGCGCCTCCGCGTGAAAATTCTTCGTGTGGCCTGTGCATATTCACGCCAAAACGCAAAGTCTCAAAGATTCCGACTGGTTTTCCCACTTATTTCTGCCCCTTGGCTGTTTTTGTTGTTGCAAGTAACTTGGCCGAAGATTAGACTCAGCGGTCTACAAATGCCGATCATCATCTAATGAGAAAATTCCCCTACAGGTTCTTTGCCAGGTACTTCGCCAACCTGGTGCGCGCCCGCTACCAGTCAGGGCCCAACAAGAAAATGGTCCCTCCCATGATCGCCAGTCTTTATCTGACGACCAAGTGCAATTTTCGTTGCACGTATTGTGACGATGGTTCAGGGAACATGTATCCCGACATCCATGATGATCCTTTGAACACCGAAAAGACCATCAAGGTACTGGAGATTCTCAGACGTGCCTCGCCCGGCTTGAGCGTCACCGGCGGCGAACCGACGTTGCGCAGCGATCTCGGCACACTCTTTGAGAATATTAACCGGCTGGCATTTCGTCCCGTTAGTCTTAATACGAACGGCTTTCTCGTCGATCGGCTGTTGCCCGTGCTCCCCAACCTCGACTATCTGATCATAAGTCTCGATTCAGTGGATGAGGGGCGGAGCGATGAGCTGATCAATTTGTCCACCAACGGGCAAACAAAACGGGTGATGAATAATATCGAGTTCCTGGAGAACTATCGCAAGGAGCACGGACTCAAATTCAACATCATTATCAACACAGTGATCTTTCCTGAGACCATTGATGACGCGTGGGGCGTTTTTCAGTTCTGCCTCGAGCACGACTTTCATTGGACCCCAATGCCGTACATCGTTGGGAAGTATCCTTCCCCGGGTCTGATTGATAACAAACGTTGGCACGAATTGATCGATGAGGCCATCCGTCTTAAAAAGGCAGGTGCGCGGGTCTATGGAAACATGGAGGTCATCCGCACCATTCGAGATTTCAAGCGATTCGAATGTTATCCAAGCCTTCGACCTACGGTGTATCCGAGCGGAGAGATTTACTACCCGTGCTCGCCTTTGAACTCGTTAGCTGGAAATCTTTTGGAGATCGGTGATTACGACAAAGCAATGGAGCTGGGTGAGAAGAAATTTGGCTCAGTGCCCTATTGCGACTCGCGCTGTCATTTGGCCTGTTATGCCGAAGGCTCGACCGCCATCACACACCCCGAGGAAGTCATGAGCGAGGCATTCCGCGCCATTACCCATCGAAGGAAGCAGTGGACCTTGCGCCGTCCCGCAGTCCAAAATGCCGAGATGCCTCCCTCGTTTGAGGAGTTGCGAAAACTGCCGTCATTACCGCCTGACAAAGTCCGCGCATTGCGGCGCGAAGGAATGCTGCTCAACGATTGGACCTCGAGGATTAGAATCAAAGGCTCGCAGAACCTCGAGATGCTGGTTCCCATCACTGGTCTGGCTGTTTCCAAAGCGGCCGCGACCGCCTAGCCTAATATTCAACTTCCGAAGAATCGAGCGTTGCGACAAATGGCTTTGCCGCGCATCGGACTGGCAAAGCCATAGCCCCATGGATCGGTTGAGTTCTCAGCAGTCAATCACTGCCTGAGCACCGGCTGGCTGTTCTTCACGGTTACTTTAAAACTGCATGAAGGTCCGCTTTCGCTGACACAAGTAACAATCGTCTCTCCGATGGGGAACAATGATCCGGACGGACGGTCACACTTGACTCTCCCGCAGCCTCTTGCCGAAGGCATTTGGAAATCGACTATCGCGCCGCGCTTACCTCTATCCACGGTCACGGTAATGTTGTTTGGACAACAGAGATCGCACCGGGACTGTAGTTCAAAGGCGCCCATGTCGGTGCCGTCACTGGTTGCTGCGTTGGCGGTGCCGGGATGATCAAACGTACGCGGCTGGCCGCGTTGATCGGTTGCAGACCCGGCCGCGACACCAGCGTCGATCGCCGCACTACCGGCCAAGAGAGCCATCGTGCGCGTTGGACCCCCATTGTCTGCCAGAGCCGCCAGCATAGCGTTGGCGCCGGTCTTATCACCTGTCCCAGTAAAGCCGGCGGCATCGGTGGCAACACCGAGCAGGTTGTGGCCGTTGCTGGTCACAGCACCGTCCACATTTGGGCCGGGAGTCGGAGCACCCGCGGCGTCGCCGAGACCATTGGCAGCGGTATTGCCGGCGATAATTGTGTTCTCCAAAGTCACGCTCGCGGGTCCGACGCGAATGCCACCGCCAGTTCCTTCGGCTACGGGACGCGGCGGCAGGTTAGCTCCGGCCTGGTTAACACCGGTGTTGCCGGCCTTTGCATCGTTGAGACTTATCGTCGCGTGCTCGATCTTGAGCGTCGCCGCAGTGTTGTTGGTTATTGCGCCGCCATGTGCAAGGCCGCCCGCACCGTGTGAGGTCTGAGCGCAGGGTGTGCCGCCATTCGTTTTGCCACCACCGCCGCCATTGCCGCCCTTGGCAGAATTACTTGTAAAAGTCGCCGTTGTTATGGTCACACTTCCGCCATCGGCCAGGATGGCGCCTCCGCGCGCGGCGCCGCCGTCGCCGGACTGATGAGCGCCAAAGCAGTCTGGGCCAAACGAGTCACCAGAATCTCCGCCGGTGGCGCTGTTCATACTGAAAGTTGAGTTGGTCACCCTTACGGTACCCAGGCTGAAGAGAGCGCCGCCACCGCTATCGGCGCCTGCGTTGGTGCCGTTCTGGCCTGTGCCCGAATTGCCTCCAGTGGCGGAGCAACTATCTAAAGTTGAATTGTGGATGGTCACGTTGCCTCCGCCTACGTAGACCCCGCCACCATGGGCCATTCCGCCCATGCCTCCATTTTGCTGGTTGCCGGGGCCGTTACCACCCATTCCGCCTTTAGCGTCACTCGCGAGTATGCGCGAGCCGGCAATACTTAGCGTGCCGCCTTCGAAATAGATCGCGCCACCTTTTGCATTCGATCCGGCGCCGTTGTTGAAGTTACCGCCGTTTCCGCCTACGGCGGAGTTGCCCGTCAACGTGCTATCGGTCACGGTCACATTGCCGTTCGCGGTAAGACTCGCGAGGCCACCGCCGAAGGCATCGAGTGTAGTGTGATCGTTGACCACGCTATCCCCTTTTCCCAGGGCCTGACACGTTTGAACGACGACATTTGACATGGTCAGACTGCCGCCGTTATTGAGAATGCCCCCGCCAAACCGGTTAGTGTTCTGGGCCGTCGGATTAGTGCTCGTGCCGCTGGTACCGTCGTCCGCAGCCCGGCCATTTCGAATGCGAAAGTCTCGGAAGCCAACCGTGACTTTGGATTGTGTGAGATGAAACACCCGGTCGCTCCGAGTCGCCGTATTCAGCGCCGCCGCATTGATCAGGGTCGCATTCGCTCCTGACGATCCGCCGCCGACAATCGTCACTGTGTGCGCACTCGTGGTTATGTCCAGATCACCTGTTGCCGCAGCGTTCTCCTGATTGGCATTGGTTATTGTCAGATTGTAAGTAGTTGCGGGCTGCAGCTTGATGATAATGGGATCCGCGTTCGGAGTCGTGTTGGCCCTGATGACCGCGCCGCGCAAACTGCAATCGTTCGCCGCCGCGGTGCAGGCATTAGCAGCGGCCGTATCATCCGTGCGATCGACGTTGAGCGTGGTAACGAACGCGGGAACAGATTCTGAAATTACGCCTGCGGAATTTTGCCTCGATGAATTCGAGGACGTGTGCGCTAAACCGGCAGCGATCAAAACAACCAGAGTCAATCGGAAGACTTCTCGTTTCATTTGTAGGCTCCTACCTAATTAGTGGGGCAAATCATGCTCTCAAGACCGTATGAAAAGAGTGGTTATCTGCTCTTGCTTGCGAACAGGCAAACGCACGCGCACTCCTAATACACCTTTAGGTCAGGAGCGGCAAGCAAAAATCTCATGCGGGTCACAGCCTGAATTGGTAAGGCATTCATTCTTTGCTAGAACATTTAGCTAAACATTAGGACTATCCAGCCGTATTAGCGTAGTGCTTTGCCTTATCAACATTATGAAAGGGCCGATCGTGATCACCTTCGGCGTGCAGTCTTATGAGAACTAGAATCCTCTGCTTACTTTTCGCCTTGTGCTCAGCCGCCGGATTCACTCCGTCGCGTGCATCGCAGGTTAATCTCAAAGAACAGCCACGCGTGGTGGCTTTCATCGGCGTGAACGTGGTTCCGATGGATCGCGAACGAGTGATGGAAAACCAGGTCGTCATCGTGCGCGATGGTCGAATAGTAGAAATCGGCGCGGCGGGAAAAGTGAAAATACCGGACGCAGCGCTCCGGATCGACGGGAAAGGTAAGTACCTGATGCCCGGACTGGCCGAGATGCACGGGCACCTCCCGCACCCAAACCAGGGCGAAGCCATTGCCAATTCCTTTCTCACGCTTTTTGTCGCTAACGGCGTGACCACTGTGCGCGGGATGTTTGGATTCCCAAATCACCCCGCGCTGCGCGAACGCATCGCGAAAGGTGAAGTTTTCGGTCCGCGCTTGTATGCAGCCAGTCCGGCCCTGAGCGGTCAGAGCGCCAAGAGCCCTGAGCAAGGCGAGCAGTTGGTCCGTCAATACAAGAAGGACGGTTTTGATCTGCTCAAGATTCATGAAGGTTTGAGCATAGCCACCTATGATCGGATTGTGACGGTCGCCAATGAAGTCGGCATTCGCTTCGGCGGGCATATTCCCGACGATGTCGGGTTGGCGCGCGCGCTCAAGGCCAAACAATCATCAATCGAACACATCGACGGCTATTTGGAAGCAGTTGATCTGGACAAGGTCGATGCGAACCAGCTCAAAGAACTGGCAAAGACAACGCGACAGGCCGGAGCGTGGGTCACGCCCACGATGAAGTTATGGCAAACACTCTACGGCCGCGAGACCGCTGAAGCCCTCGAGCAACAGCGGGCGGAAGTCAGATACATGCCGCCCCAGGCGCTTAACCAGTGGAAACAGCAACGCAGCAACCAACTCGCCAGCATTCCCGCAGACACTGGCGAGCGCGTGATTGCGTTTCGTGACCGCATGTTGAAAGCGTTGTCTGATGAGGGCGTGGGAATTCTGCTCGGCTCTGACGCGCCCCAGCTTTTCAGTGTGCCGGGCTTCTCGTTACATCGCGAGATGGAGGCGATGACGCGGGCGGGACTGACTCCCTATCACATTCTGGCGTCAGGAACTCGGAACGCGGCTGTTTACCTGAACGCCGAAAAAGAGTTCGGCACCGTCGAAGTCGGTAAGTCCGCAGATCTGATCCTCGTCAACGCTAACCCGCTCAAAGACGTGACTAATATTTCCAAACGCACCGGCGTGATGCTGCGTGGGCGCTGGCTGCCAGAGAGCGAGCTGACCAAAATGCTTGACGACATTGCCGCGAGTTACAAAACCGGTAACTAGGAGTGCGGTTGCGATTGCGTGGGTTTTAGATTTGGTGATTGATAGGAATTTGGTAGCGGGGGGCGGGATCGAACCGCCGACCTTGGGGTTATGAATCCCACGCTCTAACCATCTGAGCTACCCCGCCAAATTGCGTTTGAAGTCTCGAGTTTCAAGTTTCGAGTTAAAAACCTTGAAAACTCCAGAGTCTCTGAATCTCGAGGCCAAACCTTCGAGAACTTCGAGGCATTATACGAATCGTAAAGAGTAAAGGGCAATCGGTCGGGCGCGGTGGGACGCGGATCCAACGGGCTAACTTTGAACTCGAAACTTGAAAGCTGAAATTCGAAACTGGTTACCCAGCCGGCCGGCCTGTTTCCATCGCCTTCAAGAGTTGATCAACGAGCTCGACCTCTTCATCGCCAGGTTCGAGCTCTTTGTAGCGATGAAGCGCGTTCCGGGCCCCTTCTACATTTGCCAGACGGTGATAGACCAGCGCGAGGTTGTAGTAAACCAGTGAAAAGTTCGGTTCGATTTGCGTAGCCGCTTCATAATGCAGCCGCGCAAGCGCAAAGTCGCCGGCGTCGTAATAGAGATTGGCCAGATTGTAGTGGGCTTCGACGTGACGCGGATCGTGCTTCAATGATTGCGTGAAATGATCGAGCGCGCCGACGGTGTTGCCGCGATCCAAATCTATGATGCCCAGGTTACAGTAAGCTTCGGCTACGTTGTCCCCGGCGGTGATCGCTTCGTAATAAAACTCGACCGCGTTCATGTCGCCCTGCTCGTGCAGCACCAGGGCTTCTTCAAAAGGCGTCAACAGCCGCGCGACTTGCCCGCCTTCGGTCCTGAATAAACTTAATTGCCCTTGTAGCTCGGCCTCGATCTGCTTGATGGTCAAGCCCTGCGAGCGCATCTCGCGCACGCGCCGGAAAAGCGTCAGCGCCTGGAAGTCATAGGTGAGTTCGTCGCCCTCCGGAGCAGGCAGGCCCTGAATGATCCCGCTCTCGGTCCAGCGCCTGATGGTGCGTTCGCTCAAACCGA
Source organism: Pyrinomonadaceae bacterium (assembly GCA_035274925.1). Taxonomy (GTDB): domain Bacteria; phylum Acidobacteriota; class Blastocatellia; order Pyrinomonadales; family Pyrinomonadaceae; genus UBA11740. The sequence goes on from DATENS010000184.1 coordinate 11,430, forward strand.
ACAGTTGTTTGATTTCGCGAATCGAGTAACTGGATTTGACGCGTTGATAATCCGCCTTGGCGGGGACCGGTTGAGGAAATGAAAGGACCTTACGGATCTTGTCGGCCATCTAGGCCCTAAGCGTACACGAAAACTGGCGAGTTTGGGTAAAGTTTTTGAATAAAACAGTCCGAAACCGCCCGCCGTAGCGGGCGGTTAACCGGAAGTACCAGGTACAACGTTAGGGCCACCACGGTGAGACCGTGCGCTGCCGCGCGCGGCCGTACTTACTCTCAACATTTCACGTAGCCGAGCAAAATGTAGATGATGATAAAAATTACGATAGTCGACAGACAGCCGCCTCCCCACTTCCACGCAGCCACGCCCGCTAAACATCCACGCAGTGGACCTTCCATAGAATTGCCTCCCCGGATTACCTAAACATGAAATCAATCACTACATCATTCGGTCAGCAAACTGAGCCACTGCATTCATACCGAACAATAAGTGATCGCTTTGTACGGGTAGGAAGCAATCGTGATGCCGCCCTGAAATGATCGAGAGTTCTCGCTTCGCAGTATTGCCAGATATTTTTCGGACTGAGGATGGGCTGGCTTTTCTTGGAGCAGCATTTGCAGCTTTTCCTTAATGAAGGAGGCCTGTTTATGCCAAGAGGAGACAAAGGAGCTTACACCGACAAGCAGAAACGACAAGCTGAGCACATCGAAGAGGGTTACAAGAAGAAGGGTGTTTCAAAGAAGGAAGCCGAGAGCCGCGCGTGGGCCACGGTGAATAAGGAATCCGGCGGCGGCAAGAAGAGCGGGTCCGGCCGCGGCAAAAAAGGAAACAAGTCATCTTCGAGAAAAGGCGGTAAGAAAGGTGGCAAGAAGGGCGGCAAGAAGAAAAGCTAACTGACTTTTGCAATGGATGCGCGGGCCTTTCCCCTGCCCGCCGAAACTCTACTTATGGCAAACAAACCCAGCAAGAAAAAATCATCGCGTCCGAAATCTAAATCTACTTCGCAGCGTGCCAAACGGGCCCAGCCGATGGGCCAATTGCGCGAACCAAAGTCCCCGATGCCGGCCCAGCACCAGCAGAAGCCCGGTATCGAATCTCGGGTCAAACCGCGCCCGCGCTACCAGGCGCCGTTCTATCGGGCGGCCGGCAAGCTGGAAAACAAAGTCGCGCTGGTTACGGGCGGCGATTCAGGCATCGGCCGAGCGGTGGCGGTGCTGTTCGCGCGCGAGGGCGCGGACGTAGCGATCACTTACCTGCGCGTCGAAGAAAGTGACGCGATGGAAACCAAAGCAGCGATCGAAAAAGAAGGCCGCCGTGCGCTCATTATGCCGGCAGATGTGCGCGATCCGGCATCCTGTAAGAAAGTCGTAGACTCGACCATCAAGAATTTCGGACGGCTCGATATTCTGGTGAACAACGCTGCTTATCAACAGCACCAGGAAGGCCTGGAAGAAATTTCCGAAGCGCAGTGGGACCGGACTTTCAAAACAAACATTTACGGTTACTTCTTCATGGCCAAGGCCGCGCTTCCGCACTTGCGAAAAGGCAGCGCGATCATCAACACGGGTTCTATCACCGGCCTCGAGGGCAGCAAGGAATTGCTCGACTACTCAGCGACCAAAGGCGCGATTCACGCTTTTACCAAATCGCTCGCACAGAATCTGGTTGAGAAAGGAATTCGGGTGAACTGCGTAGCGCCTGGACCAGTTTGGACGCCTCTGAATCCTTCGGACAAACCAGCGAAAGACGTCGCCGAGTTTGGCGCAGATACGCCGATGGAGCGTCCCGCGCAACCGGAAGAGATTGCTCCGGCTTTCGTTTTCTTCGCGTCAGAAGCAGATTCCAGTTACATCACCGGAGAAGTGCTGACCTTGTTGGGTGGAGAGACGACGGCGGGTTGAAAATAACGGAGCCAATCACCGTCTTCCTATGCAGCGCGCAGTTTCAAATTGAGCGGGATGAGTTCTGAAAGGTCTGTCACATCCAACAGGGCCACCCCTTTGCCGGCATTGTCAACAAACTCGACCACGCAACCACGGGGATGATGTTGATTAGGTTCGAAAACCTCTACGACGGTTCCCACATCCCCACGCTTTAGCCCGGCTTCCGGTTTGTCCGTTAGTAACGCGACCACTCCCAGATACTTGATTCCGTCCATGCGTTGCCTCACTTTACGTAACAGCTAATCAACCGCGGGAAATCCTTTCCATTTTCGATCATCCAAACCGTTCGTACAATAGCGGTGCGCCCGCGATGCTCCAGATTCGCATCGATTATGTACTTCCTCCCGAACGGCGAGGGTCCCGTCGACCGCATCGCCCTGACGCGCAACGTCAAGTACCTTAGCCTTCAGCCATCGAGCGTCATGAAGGATGAGCCCGAGCGCCGCCTGAAACACTCGAGCTTTGTGTCCGCCCGATTCGTGATGCGGGCTTAGTGAATATTCTTCAAGCTTTCGAAGGTCAACGACTGCAGCCACGGAATTCGGGAGTTTCATCGCCGGTACGACGATCTTAACCCCGTCGTCCAGTAATGTTTTTGGCAAGAGATAACGACCCCGCCGCGCTACGCGACCAAAATAAAGCGTGCTAATCACAAACGCTTTGGTTGCAGGATTAATAGCGAGTGGCGACTTTCTTATCTATTCGCGCCGTAGGCAGTTCCAGCAGTTCGGACGCAGAAATATCCGCCTTTAACACCCGCTCCATAAACTCGAGCTGGCGCTCGTTCTCTTTGGCGTCTTCCGATGCGACGCAGTCGGCGGGGATCATCAATCGATAGTCTCGGATGTACGCATCGCTCGCAGTAAAGAGGATGCAGATATCCGTGGCCCAACCGGTCAGGATCAACGTCCTGGCTCCCAGGTGCTCAAGCAGGAGATCGAGCGTGGTGGAAAAGAAGCCGGAATGCTTCGGCTTCAAGACGAAGTAGTCGTCCTCTCGCGGCTTCAACAACTCGACAATCTTCTCGCCGCGCGTTTTATCATTCAGGCAATGCTCAATTATGTTTTTGAAATCTGACCGCCACTTTCCAAAGTTGTCATTTACATAGATGGTCGGGATGCCGGCGCGGTGACAACGGTCTCTCAAGGCTGCGATTTTCTGTGCCGCGGGCAATGCATGTTGCAGCAAAGCTTCCCCGCCTTCAAATTCGAGATCGTTGATGACATCGATGAGGAGTAACGCAATCGGAGCATTATCCGGAGCGTTGCCATGTAAGTCTGAGTTCTCTGCTTTCATCACGCGTCGAATCAACAGCAAAAGAGCGGCTATAGTGAGAGCCGCTCAAGAAAAATCCCGTGACCATGTCTGTCTTTAAGTCTTGCCTTTGGGCGTAGCCTTTGCCGCCGCAGCGACTTTCAACTGATTAGTGACCGACTTTACGCCCTCAGTTTCCTTCGCAATTTTTTCCGCCGCGGCTTTCGCCTCAGCCGTGTCAACGGTTCCTCGCAGCGTAACCACGTTGTTAACGACGTCCACGTTGATCTTTCTCTCAGGCGTGTTCGTGTCGGCGATTAACTGGGCGACGATCTTAGTGTGAATCCACGCGTCATCCAGCGTTTCACCGATCGTATCGCCTGCTTGTTTGGCGCGGTCGCGCGCCTCACGCGCCTTCTCTTCGGTATATTCACCGCGAGTCAATTCGCGACTGGCCGTCGGGCTCGCAGCCGCTTGAGGCGTAGCCATATTTGCGTTCGCATTTGCGTTGTTCGTGTTGGCAGCCGGCTCGCAGGCGGCTAAGCCCACCAAGCTGCCCGCAAAAACCAGCGCAGTCGGAACGGATCGCCACTTCATTTGTTCAACCCTCCTCAACCTGGTGCTCACCAAGACAGAAATCACCGGCTGTGTTCAGCCAGCGATTTCGTCGCCGAGATCCTCGACGGCTTCGCCCACCTTGCGGCGAACACGGCCTAGTTTCTCCTGGACGTTTCCTTCCAACTTTTCGCCTGAGCCTTCGTCCTGCAGGTCACGGCTGCCAGTTAACTTACCAAGTTGTTCTTTGGCCGTTCCTTTGATCTGCTTTCCTTTGCCTTTTACTTCATCTTCGTAACGCATATTTCCCTCCTGGTTCCTGCAATCAAGGGCCGACGCGCTCCGTCAACACTTGTCAGACTACCGCCCGGCGTCCGGTAATGAGTTGAAGAATCAGCACCACTGCGGCCACAACCAGCAGCAGGTGAATCAAACTGCCGCCCACGCCACCGATCAGACCAAGCAGCCATAACACCAAAATCACCATTAAAATTGTCCACAACATAATTTTCTGCACCGTCCTTTCGTGAAACAGTAAAGCTCGCTTGCAGGTGGTAACCAGCAAAGCTTGTGCCATCTGCGTACACTTGCCGTTCAAATTGATGGCGGCACACTTTCTTGAACTAAAAGAGAACGGCTTGCATGCATAGTTGTCGAATCTGTGCGCGGAAAGAAGGATTCGCAAGGAGAGAAAGAGACGGGGGCGGACTGATAAGGTGGACTAAGTTCCGTGAAGCGTTCGCAGACAGAACGATCTGAACTGACTACCGGACCATAGTTCCGGTGCGGCTCCAGCGGGTATTGGCGAAGAAATCTACCGGACTCGCAAATTGCTGGGTTTCGTCGTACGACCAGTAAACAAACATGGCACGTCCAATCACCAGATCCCGAGGCACAAATCCCCAGGCCCGGCTGTCCAGACTGTTATTCCGATCGTCGCCCATAACGAAGTATGAGTTTTCCGGGACCTTTACCGGCTTGCCGACGGCGTAGTGAAATTCAGGATCGATTGCCTCGCGTCCTTCACGAGCGGCCTCAACTCGATCCTTGAAATAATAAACGTTGTAGAGTTCGTTTCCCTGACGCGGCGTGTCCTCGACAATTTCCAAAGGCGCTTTCTCATTAATATTTTCAGCGACGATGATGTGCTCGGGCAGCGGCTGGCCATTGATCAGAACCTTCATTCCCTTCACCTCGACCGTATCACCGGGAAGACCGATGACGCGCTTTACGTAATTTACTTTGAAAGGAATATTGTCGTCCTGCTGGTCGCGCTCCTGGTTATGAGGATTGCCAGGATATTTGAAGACGATGATGTCGCCACGGCGAATTTCGCGCTGAGGCAAAAGCGGAAAGCGCGGACCGGGCGCGAAAACGAATTTATTTACCAGCAGGTGATCGCCAACCACGATCGTGTTCTGCATTGAGCCGGTGGGAACTTTTACGGCCTGGACGATAAAGGTCATGCCGAACAAGGCCATGATCACGGTCACGACGGCGGATTCAAAATATTCGCGGAAGATAGTCTTGGGCGGCCCAATCTCTTCGGGCGCCTCTGTGGCGGTTTTCTCGCGGCCATTGGGACTAACGTCGCGAGCGGCAAGACTTCGAGACTTTTCGTTTGTCTTTTTTTCCGCCGTGACTGTTGATTCACTCATCGCGAACATCGTAGAGGCTGGCTGAGGATATGGTCAAGTTGAGGCTAATTTCAAAAACCTTAACTCTGGCCCATTTGTTCAAGTGCGATTTGCGCCGCGGCAGCTTCCGCAGCTTTGATCGTGCGTCCTTCGCCGCGCGCCGTGCCGCCGTTCCACTTCAGCTCGACATGAAAAGTACGATGATGAGGCGGCCCAAGCGTGTCGATTACCGTGTACTGGGGTGCGGGCTCACGATTGGCTTGAAGCCGCTCCTGAAGCATCGTCTTCGGATCGGCGGCGGCGGCTGCGATCGGATCCGCGCGGCGAAGTTCTTCACCCAGGGCGTGTTCGACGAATTGCGTGGCTGATTCCAGCCCGCCATCCACAAAAATCGCGCCCATCACCGCTTCAAAAACATCCGCGAGCAGCGCGGCTTTACGGCGGCCGCCGCTTTTCTCTTCGCCGCGTCCGAAGCGCACAAAATCGCCGAGACCGAGTTCGGTAGAAGCCGTGGCCAGCGTTGGCGAACTAACCAGCCGGTGTTTCATGCGCGACAACTCGCCTTCACTCGCGTGTGGGTAGGCGCGGAAGAGATAGTCGGCAACGATCAACCCGAGAATTGAATCGCCAAGAAATTCCAGCGCTTCATTGTGGAGCCCGCGCGCCTCGCGCTGCGCATGAGGCGAGACTTGTTCGTGCGCCCACGAGCGATGCGTCATCGCCTGGGTGAGCAGGTGAGGATCACGAAAGTGATACCCGATTATGTCTTGCAGGTGATCCAGATTTTCCAGCGCGGCCGTTTTCACTTGGGAGGATTCTAGCAAAACGCCGAGCGCAGCGTCGAAGTGACGTTACGCTCGGCGTGAAAGAATTGACCGCCGGCCCTGGAAAGCCTCAATTACTTGCGGACGCGATGGTTCGACCGTCTCGGCTTCGGTTTCGGTGTCGAGCTGGGCTTCGCCCCAGTGCCGGTGGACGGCGTAGTGCTCGGGGTCGAAGCGTTGGTCGGCTTACTCGTGTTCGGAGTGGTGGCACCGCTGTTGGTCTTGGGACTCGAACTGGGCGCTGTGCTGCCCGTACCGTTGCCTCCCGGTGCCGCCGGAGTCGGCGCCGGAGTTGGCGTCGTCGTCGGTGTGGGCAACGTCGTTATCGGCGTCGGCACATCCGGAATCGGCTTCGCCTGGATTCCCGCAACCAACTGATCCAAACCGTCGGTGGTCTTGTTTCGATATTTATAGAGATCAGTCAGCCCGGTCATAATGTTCTGCTTGTCAGCAGCATTGCTCGTTACCGAGGCCGCACGGGCCCAGGCATCGATCTGCCGGTCAATGACCTGGTTCAGATTCTCAAGTACGAGCTTGGCTTCCGGCGTTTCGATTTGATTGGGACCGAGCTTGGCTTTGTACTCGTCGCTCAGCTTCCCACGCTGATCCTCATAAGCATTCGCCAGGTCAATATAGAGCAGTGGATCTTTTCTCAAATCAGCATTGAGTCGCGCCGCCTTTAGAAAGTAAGGAATCGAATCGTTGGGAGCGTTCTTCAGCATCGACTTTCCGATGATGTAGTTGAGCGATCCCAGCGCCTGCTCCTTCGAGGTATAAGGCGCGAACGGCTTGCCCGCGTCGATCATGGCGATGGCCTTCTTGGCAGATTCAGCCGCATCACCCATCAACGATGCGTTACCACTCGCATTGGCGGAGTAGCCGGCCACTGCGATCAGTATGTGCGCTCGGATGTAATCCGGCTCACTGGCCAGGACTTGTTTTCCAAGACGAACAACTTCCGCATAGTTCTTCTTGGTATTCGCATCCTCCAACTGGTTCTTGTTTTGAATGCTGGATGTTGCCGCTTTGTAAGCAGTATGGAATTTCTTTATCGCGGCGGTATAGGGACTGGGGTCATCGGCACAAACCGCCAGGTATTCTTCCGCTGCCTGAAATGCTACATCCTGATGCTCGATTCGGTTGTCGTACCATTTTGAGTAGGTAGCCGTTTTGAATTCTTCAGTGCACTCTTTCGCCTGGGCCCATGCGGCCGTTGCGGAAACCGTTAAGATTGCGAAAAGCGCCAGTGTTCTGTTTATCCATCTCATTGAATTGTCCAAAGCCTCCGATCAATTTCTGATTCCCGGGCCACGACTTCCACTCTGCCGGGTACGCGCGCCGGCACATAAGATGCCATGACCGACCCGCTCGTTGTAACCGAAAAGCAACTGCGGTGCCACGCAGCGCAAGACTTTTAGGGAAGCACTTCGAGAGCGAAGCGGCAATAATCCTGCAATAGACGAGGTGGTGTCAAGCGACAATGGCCTGTGGCCGGGATGATCTCCGTATCGCATGAAAAATGCCGAACTCTCGCAAAAAAGATACGTGAGTTCGGCAAGATTCAGACCGCCTTTTTCGCCTTGTGTATTTAGGGCTTAGGCTGAATTTGGCGAAGGCGATTGTCCGGAGCTTCCTTCGAAGTGTTCTTAACCGGAGCAGCCGGTTTCGGTTTGTTCTCAACCGGCATGGTCGTAGTTTTGACTTTTATCTGCGTCGCGTTACCTGTCGTGCCGGTCGCGTTGGCGTCAACTTCCTCGCCATTTTCTTCGGCCTCGACCGCCGCTTTCGTCTCAGCCGCTTCCTCGTTCAGGGCTGAATTTTTGCCGTTTGAGTTGGTTGACTCGTCGTCTTCGGCCTCAGCCACCTGGAAATTAATTTGAGTGCCGAACCGCGGGCTCAGTGCGCGATAGACATTACCGGCAATAGCCGCCGGCAAATGCTGGCGCGCATCGCTTCCGCGCGTGATCACGACCACTGCCAGCCGCGGATTCACTACCGGTGCGTATGACGTGAACAATCCAACCCAGGCTCCCTGACCGATACACGTACCGGTCTTGCCGGCGACAGTTTGTTCGGGCCGGTAGGCCTTGCGGCCAGAGCCATAGTTAACCGCGCCGATCATGCCCGGCAACATTCGCTTCCAGGCTTCATCTTCGATGTGCACTTTGCGCCGCACATCAGTCTTGAAGCTGCCGTTCTCAGCGACAGTGCGCGGCAGATGCGGCGTGAGCAGTTTGCCGCCATTGGACATCGCCGCCACCATGGTCGCCAATTGGATCGCAGTGACTTCGAAATCGTCACCGTGCGAGCTCATGCGGTTCACCGCCCAACCTGATTTGAACAACGGCACGCGGCCGGGCGATTCGTTGACGTAGTTAACGCCAGTCTTCTCTCCGAGACCCAGCTCGCGAGCGTACGAAACCATCTTGTCAAAGCCTACCTGCCCGCCTACGTGCTGAAAGTACGTGTTATTCGAATAGGCGAGAGCATCAGTCAGGTCAAGCCGGTAACGACCGCTGTCGTTGACGGGTTCCAACGGTGAGATCACCTTTTCCGAAATCCCGGCAACGCCGGTTACGAGCTTAATCGTCGAGCATGGTTTGAAACCGCGACGCACGCCCCACTCCTGATTCACAACTGTGTAGACGCGGCCGTTCTTTGGATCCATCACCACTACCGTTCCGGCATGGTTTCCGAGCGCGGCAACCGCGGCGTTGCGCACCTCGAGATCTTCACCGACGGTGCTGTCTTTGGCGATGTTGGCCTGAACCTCATTGCGCAATCCTTCGTCGATGGCACGTTGGCGAGCTATCGCTGCCTGTCGCGCGGCTTCCGCTCGGCGGCGAGCTTCTTCCAACGCACGTCGGCGGCTCGAAGAAAAGCGTCGCATCTCGGCGGCGATCTCGCGCTTGCTCAGCTTGCGGCCTGAGCGACGAATCTTCGCCAGGTATGCTGACCGTTCGCGCGCGTCGCGCTGACGTTCGGCGCGAAGTTCACGCTTGGAGAGCCTGCGGCCACGGGCGCGTCGATCGTTACGGGCCACCTGGCGCCGCTCGCGCGGTGACAGACGCCGGTTACGAGCGACACGACTGCTCGCCCGTCCGCGATCGTTGCGGGCCGAGCGAGGTTGAGCCTTGGCCCGGCCCCGCTTGGGCTTTCCTTTTGCTAAGCTTTCTATGGAAAACGAAACTAAGAAGGTAAAAAGAAGGAAGAAAATGAATGCGGAACGGCTACCCATGGGGGAACGTGAATTGTTCATCAGCAACTCCTCGTGAAAAATCGCAAATTCCAGTGCGCTCGAGGGCGTACCAGTAAAACTATCGTTGCTTTGATTTGCACGCCGAGGGGCGACGTGCGTGCTCGTCCTAGTGATCTAGAAACCTCTAAGGGCGATCAAATTCCTGCTAACCAAGTATTTCAATTACCTACTTGCACTAACGTGAGGAGAACTCTTTCGCGCTCCAACTCGGGGAGTTTGCCTTGAGGCCGCGGCAACTATACCATCAGCCTCAATAAACGGCAACCGAAAAAGGACTTAACCGTGACTCGCTTTTCGCGTGGTCTGGCGCGCGCATTGCAAGAAGGCGATGGCCCTCTCGAGATTACTTAGCAGTTTTCGCGTTCGACTGCTGCTGCTGTTGGCGGCACTGCTGGTCCTGACCCTCGGTGTTCAGTACTACCTGAACCAGCGCGCGGTCCGCGCGAACACGAAATTCATTGTCGAGCAACAGCAGGCCGTGATGGCGGGCGTGGCCTTGGGAGTGAATAGCTTTTCGAGCGGCGGCCTTTATCTGGACGAGGTGCGTAAGCAGTCCAATGATCCGTTGCTGGACCGGGTGAAGAGCGTTTTGATCGTTGACGAACAAGGAAACATCAAGGATAGCCTCGACGAGAGTCAAAGGCCCTTCAAGAATTCTGACAATTCGATCGGTTACGTTAAGGTCAAAGATATTTCCCTGCCCCCTTTGCGCAGCGCCCTCGAGCGCACATCGGAAAATGTGCCATTGCCCGAAGGAATGACCATTCGGCATCAGACGACTGCAAACGATTCGGCAGCCTTTTACTTTCCGCTGGAAACCGAAAAGGGTCGCCGTTATGTGATTGTCGTGCTTGGTTCGTCGAACACGATGATGTCGATTCTTCGCAGTCAGGCCCGGCAGTCCTTTCTTTACACGCTGCTCGTGTTACTGGTCACAACATGCCTGACGGCGATCGTTGTCTGGAGGTTCACGCGCCCGATCAAGTCGTTATCAATCGGGGCCCGTCGCATCGCGGGCGGAGACTTCTCGTTTCGTGTACCAAGCAGCGGACGAAGCGACGAAATGGGAGAGCTTAGCGACCTCTTCAATGATATGACCGTCAAGCTGGCGCGCACGCGCGAACTCGAGGCGCAACTTTATAACGCTGAAAAAGCGGTGGTGGTCAGCCGCCTCGCATCAGCCATCGCGCATGAAATACGAAATCCATTGAACTACATCAACCTGACGCTCGACCACTTGCGCGTAAGCTTTGCGCCCGCTGACTCGCAGAAGCAGGAAAAATTTGAGAGCCTGACTAAACAATTGAAGGCGGAAGTGGCGCGCATCAACAACCGGATCACTGAGTTTCTGAACTACTCGCGCCCGGTACAGCTCGAACCGCAGCCTCTGGATGTGGCCGAGCTGGCCCGCGACGCGCTGCGCACTTTTGAAGTTCAGCTGACTGAAAGCAACGTTGAGACAGCGGTCGTCGAACAGACTCGACTGCCGCTGGTTATGGCTGACGCGGAATCGTTGAGATCCGCGCTCACTAATTTGATCATAAACAGCCTGCAGGCAATGGACGGAAATGGCGGCAAAATCTCGATTGTTTTGTCAGCCGAAGACGACGGCCGGCGCGCGCGCATCGAAGTGAGTGACACGGGCCGAGGAATAGGCGAAGACGACATTCTCAAAGTGTTCGAGCCTTACTATTCCACCAAAGAGACGGGTACCGGTCTCGGCCTCGCCATTGTTAAGAAGGCGGTCGATGATCACGATGGAACTATTTCGGTAAAATCAAAAGAAGGCGAAGGGACAACATTTACCATCACGCTGCCGGTGTCAGAACCGGGAGCGATAGCGACCGGATCCCGGACTCAATCTTGAGTGTTTGATCCCGTCGCTCCAGCTTAGTTGATAATCCATCATGGCACGCAAAACAATTCTGGTAGTCGACGACGACAAACCGCAACGCGACATCCTGCAGGAAATCCTGACCGATGCCGGATACGATGTCACTTCCGCAGCTTCCGGCGAAGCGGCGCTGAAATTCGCCAAAGAGCGCAGCTTCGATCTCGCGCTCACCGATCTGAAGATGACCGGCATGGACGGCATCGAGCTCTTGCAGCAACTGCTGGCGCTTGATTCCTCGATCATCGTGATCCTGCTGACGGCGCACGGCACGATCGATTCCGCCAAGGAAGCTTTGCGTCGCGGCGCCTTCGACTATCTGCAAAAACCATTCGAGCGCGAGATCCTGCTGGCCACCATCAAACGCGCGCTCGGCACTCTGGATCAAATTGACGTTGAGATCATTTCGGCCTCGCCCAAAATGGAAGCCGTGAAGAAAATGATTCTCAAAGTGGCGCGCTCGAGCTCGACTGTATTGATTCGCGGTGAGTCGGGAACGGGCAAGGAATTGATCGCGCGGGCAATTCATAATCAATCTCCTCGCTCATCAGAAATGTTTCAGGCAGTAAACTGCGCGGCGATTAACGAGAACCTGCTCGAGTCTGAACTGTTTGGACACGAAAAGGGCTCGTTCACCGGCGCGCACGCCGACAAGAAAGGTCTGTTCGAAGTTGCCGATCGCGGCTCGCTGTTCCTGGATGAAATTGCCGAGCTGGACGTGAGCATGCAGGCAAAGCTTCTTCGCGCTTTGCAGGAACGGCGCATTCGCCGCGTGGGTGGCACTTACGAAATTCCTATCGATGTGCGCGTCGTAGCCGCCACTAATCGCGATCTGCGAGCAATGGTCGCCGATGGCCGTTTCCGCGATGATCTCTATTACCGCATCAATGTGTTGTCGATCGATGTGCCGCCGCTGCGCGAACGCCGCGAAGACATTTCGGTCTTGCTGGACTTTTTTCTCAAGAAGCACACCCGCAACACTTCACGGCTGGTTAAGGGACTGACGCCGGAAACCAAACGCCTGATGATGGATTACCCCTGGCCCGGAAACGTGCGCCAGCTCGAGTCGGCCATCGAGCGGGCCATACTTTTGTGTGAAGGCGACATGATCACACCTGAAGACATGCCTACTGAGGTTCAGCAGGAATCACAAGGCCCGACTGCCGGGGCTTTCAAGCTGCCGCCGGAAGGTATCTCGTTCGAAGAAGTGGAAAAGAACCTGATTCTTCAGGCGATGGACCAGACCGATTACAACATCACCAAGGCCGCGAAGCTTCTCGGGTTGACGTTCCGCACTTTGCAATACCGCCTGGAAAAGTTTGGCATTAAGAAATCCGATGGCAAAGAAGAAGAGGAAACAAACGAAGAGTGATTGGCGTCTGAAAACGCAAGCTTATGCGGGGCAGTCCGTTCAAGTCTAAATCGTTGGACCGGAGGTCAATCATGCGATTCATCACTTTCCTCGCGGTAAGCCTGGCTTTAATGAACGCTTCAGGCTGCGGCAGCCGCAACTACAGACAGGCGCACGAATCTTCAACCGCCAGCGCGCCGCTGACCCAATCCGCGCGCGACACCACGTCGAAGCAAGAGCTGACTAAGGATTTTTCTTCCTTAAAGCAGGTTGAGGCCGCCCGCGCCGCCACCCAGGCTGCTGATCGGAAGATCATTCGCAACGCGAATCTCGCGCTCGAAGTTGCCTCTCCAGCCGAAACTCAGTCCAAAATCGCGACCATTGCCGAATCGCACCACGGCTTTGTCGTAGACACCGAAGCCACTCAACGCACCGATCAGGATCGAACTAAACCTGAAACGACCGTGACGCTCGTGGTACGTGTGCCGGTGGCCCAATTCAATCAGACAGTCACGGAGATTCGCGCGGTCGGCCTCCGCGTCGTTCAGGAGAAAATGACAGGTCAGGATGTGACTGAAGAATTCATGGATCTGGAAGCGCGCGTCAAGAACCAGAAAGCCCTCGAAGCTCAATTCATTGAGATTATGAAGCGGGCCGGCAAGGTCGAGGATGCACTGAACGTTCAGCGGGAACTGGCTAATGTGCGTACTGAAATTGAGAGGCTTGAAGGCCGGCGGCGCTTTCTCGAGAATCAGTCCAGTCTTTCAACGATCAATGTTACGCTGCAGACTCCGACTCAGATCGTTAATGCCACCGGATTCTGGTACAAGGTGAAATCCGCTTTCGCGGACGGCGTCGACGCCGCTGCGGAAGTCATTCTTTTCTTAATCCGAGCGTTTGTTGCACTGTTACCGATTGTATTATTAATTATTTTACCGGCGGCATTGATTGCAAAACTTGTTTTCGGACGTTTGCGACGCAAGCGCGTGCCCCGCGAGAACATTGATGAAGCTCCGACGACATCGTAATACCAGGACTATTAACAAGAGCCTGCTGGTCCTCGCGGCTTTTGTTCTTCTCTTTACAGGATGTAATCGCCATTCGAACGGCGGCATCAGTTCAGGCACCGGGGGATTGCCAGGGTCATCGCCACAAGCGGCGGAAATTTCTTCGACATCCCAGGTTGTTAAAGTGGAAGCCGCGCCTGTGCAAATCGCCGAGGGAGGTTCGGCAGATGCAACCGTTAAGCTCTCCATCCTGGCGGGGTATCATGTTAATGCCAACCCGGCGACATTTTCTTACCTGATTCCCACGGAAGTCGCGCACGCTCCTGATCCGGACGGATTCTGCGTGAGAGTGGGAAAGCCTGTTTACCCGTCGGCGTCCAAAATCAAGTTCGAATTCGAAGAGGAACCGCTGGCCGTCTATGAAGGCGAGATCGCAGTTAAACTTCCCCTGCGTCTACTTCGGCGATCTGAGCCAGGATGTCTTGCGTACGCCATGCGAGGCAGTCAGGGCTCGTTGCCCATCAAAACCACGGTGCAGGCCTGCGACCATGAAAAATGCTTTCCCCCCGCCATCATCGATGCGGCAATTCCGGTGGAAGTGAAATGAGCTGCGATGGCTGAGCGCGTCTGGTCCATCCTGGCTGGAATAATGCTCCTGGTGGCCGCCGTCTTTCTCTGGCGAAACAATCTTTCCGCCGCGTTCGTTACAGCGACATTAGGAGTGATTGCCTGGTTCCTAAGTTTTCGCGCGCAGGTGCGCACCAGGGCGGCAACCGAAACTGAACCTGAACCAATCGAAGATACCGATGAAGATTAAGCAAATAACTCTGCTAGCAATACTGATGGCATGCTGCCTCAGTTTCTTGTCGCCGGCGAACGCCGGCGCCCGGGGGCGATCTGATGAAAGCGACGTGCGCGGCACGGTGCAGCGCGTATTCGATCAACTGAAGACGGGACAATACGGAGCTCTTTACGACGGGTTGCCGTCCGCTTCACGCTCGCGGATTTCTCGCGATCGTTTTGTCAGCGGGCTGCAACGCGCGCAGGAAGTGTTCCGTCTTGATCGAATTGAGATCGGCGCCGTGCGCGTCGCGGGCGACTTGGCTGTGGTTGACACAACCATGTACGCGCACGTGAGCAAGCCCCTGGATGCCGACGGTAAGTTGGTGGTTCAGCAATACCTCATACGGGAACAGGGTCAATGGCGCGTGGTGACCGGCGATAATGCAACCGTCAATCGTTTTCTGAAGGCCAATCCGGCTTTTGCGCGGAAGTTCCCCATCAAGCGCCCGTCTGCGTTCATCAAACAGAATGGTAAGTGGGTGGCGATGCCGATGGGAAGACGTTGAAGTTCCCGCTTGTTACCTTTCCCCTGTGAGAAGGAAACATCAACTCGAAAGTAAATCCTCGAACGACAATTGGGCATCGTCCGTTTGCACCCCGTGCGGATGCGAGGCGCGCGGCACGTCCAACGCCTCGCGCACGGCATCAAGATGAAACCGGATAATCCGCGGCGTCAGACGGACCGATGGTATGCGGCGTTTCTGGGCCATGCGTCGCACCGTCGTCTCGCTCACCTGAAGAATTTCGGCAAGCTGTTTCGCGGTTAAGAACTCTTCGCGATCAGACATAACAATTTGGAGTGCGCCGGCTTCGACGGCGCTTTGGATATTGCTCGTTAAGAACTGATGGCGCTATCGTAACGCAAAGCGAAAAGCGCTCCAACACGAATCTTGTTTTTTCTTGAGATTGAATCTGAGATCTCAGATCTGAGACTTGAGACTTACTTTTGGCTGGGTTTATAAGTAAGGGCGACGCGAAAGACTGCGGCGCCGTCGACTTCCACATCTTTCCACACGGTCTCGGCGCGATCCGCTCTTAACGTGAGGCGGTATTTGACCACGTCCGGTGGCACGCGGAAAACGAATTCACCTGTCTCGCCCGTTATGCGCGCATCGAGTTTCTGCACCTCGGTTTCTGAGACGACACGTGCCAACTCAACACGGACATTGGGAACACTGCGGCCCCCCTCCGTGAAGACACTACCTCGAATAAAAGCAATCGAGCCCTCGTCGATCGAAAGAACAAGGTGATCGCCGAGCGATCGCGTTTTGCCCGCTTTCACTTCAATGGCTTCAATTGAGCCCACGGCAAAACCCGGCTTGCGAAATGTAAGTCCATAGACTCCCGGCGGAATTCGGGAAATGAGGAAATCGCCCTTGCGATCGGTGGAGACACGGCTCACCTCGTTGTCGGCCTGGCGAAGAATGACGGCCACACCCTCCGCTGAGCCTTTTTCGAGTCTAACTTTGCCTTTAATCGCGCCAGTGCGTTTATCCTGAGCAGGAGCGACCACAGCCAGGAGAATCAAAGAAACGCAAATAAGGGCCGATCTGGTGAGCTTCATAAGAATTATCTCGAACCTGCGTTCAACCTAACATATGTCTCAAGGGGACGCGAAGTAGAGTTAAGCGCCGTTAGGCGCGCAATGTTTATAGCAACAAGCATGGCCTTCTATCTTCCGCCAGCAAGCGACATTGGATGTCGCTCGCTGGCGCTGACTAGAGGAAAAAGTGCGTGGTTCTATAAATATTGCGCTCCTAAGGAGCTTAAGAAGCCTTTCGAACACGCACCGTTGCCCGGTCGCCATAGCGTTCCGATTTGTGGCAAGCGTATAATCCGCGTAACGATGTTCGCAGGTCTCGGTTCATCAAGTCTTTGCCGGGTCACTCTCCTGCTCGCGCTCCTTTCATGCGTTGCGTTGACTTTCGTTGACGCGGCGGCGCAAACCGATCCGCAAAAAGAACGCCCGCGGCGCGTGATGCCCACTGATCCGGAACCCCAGGACGTAATCAAAATCGATACCGATCTGGTGCCCGTCGATGTTG
This sequence comes from Pyrinomonadaceae bacterium, assembly GCA_035274925.1. GTDB lineage: Bacteria > Acidobacteriota > Blastocatellia > Pyrinomonadales > Pyrinomonadaceae > UBA11740. Next base: position 28,036 of record DATENS010000184.1, read on the forward strand.
TCGTCACCGACGCGAAAGGCCGTCTGGTTCGTAACCTCAAGAAAGAAGACTTCAAACTTTTCGAAGACGGAAACGAACGTCCGATCGCTTCTTTTAATCTCGAGAAAGTTGCCGGCGCTCCGCGGCCGCTGGCCATCGTCTTTGCATTGGACATGTCCGGAAGCATGACTCCGGCAGAGATTCAACGCGTCATTTCGGCGATGCGTGAGTTCTCGCAACGGCTCGCCCCTCATCCGGCAGTCTTCGGCGTGATGACATTTGGCATGCACGTTAAGACGCTTCAATCGCTCACCGCCGATCGTGACAAACTTGAGCGCGCCTACGACCGCCTTGGCCAGGAACCGAACGGAATGTCGACGCACACATACGATGCCGTTGACGACGCCGTGCGCATGTTGGCGCGTCATGCGCCGTTGACGCGCGCGAATCAATCGGTTAAGCGCGCGGTCGTGGTAATAACCGACGGGTTTCCGGTGGGCGACACCGTTTCGCCCGAAACCGTGATCGAGCGCGCCAACGCCGCCGACACGAGTATTTACCTGGTGACGATGCCGTCGTATTCGCAGCTGCTCGCCTCAGTCAAAGTCACTCCTCTGCCCACACCGCTGGACGTCAGCGGCCTGGTCGAAAGGACCGGCGGCCGGAGTATTTATGCCAATGAGACTGATTTAGGACCGTTGTTTCGCGCGATTGCGGAAGAGGTCGCGTCGGCTTATGTTTTGGGTTTTTATCCGCCAGTCGAGAAAAGAAGTGACGGCAAGTTTCACACGATTCGAGTTGAAGGGCCGTCCGGACTCGTCCTCAGGCAAAGCCGCCCGGGCTATCAGGCCAGGAAAAAGTGAACAGTTAGCAGTGAGCGGTGAGCAGTAAGATTTGAGCTGCTTACTGCTGACTGCTCACTGTTCACTGCTCAATATTCATCCTCGTCGTCATCATCGTCGAGATCTTCTTCCTCGACGGCATCCAGTTCGACGGGATCCAGTCCAACAATCTCCAGGTGCATGCCACACTCTTCGCATTCAACGGTCTCGCCTTTGTCTGCGTCCAGATCTACATGAACATCAGCTTCACATTCAGGGCAGATTCCAGTCGGCACTTTCTTACCTCCAAAGTTGAAATGTTGTGATCGGCACGAATGGATCGCACCGAGGGAAATTTGGCCGAAGCTCAATCTAACCGCAGCCCTTCGTTTTTTGCAATCCCAACGTCAACAACCGGAGTGTCCTTATAATCAATTTCTGGCAAAGCCGCGAAGGCGAACAAAGGCGCAAGGCAAATCAGGACAATCCACAGTCTAACTCTTCTGACGGTTTTGAAGTTTACGAACGCCACCAACACCGACACCCGCCATCAACAAGACAAGCAATGCTCCCGCAACAGTGTGGGATGCCGGGTTATTCGCAAGTTTAAAAGCCTGAGGATCGGTGGCGGGCTCATCCGCTACTGTGAAGTAGTCTCCACGGCCTTCATTGGTCCGCAGCATGCGCTGTATTTCAATTGCCGTGAGGGGCCGCGCTCCCCTGCGTCCAAACACAGCGACTTGATTCCCGCTCTCATCAACTGCGCGATCACGATCGAGACCCTTTGATACAGCTAACGCCTCACCTTTGGTCTTAAAGGTGGCGATCAGTTGAGGCTGCGGACGCGGACTGAACCCGGCGTAAGTCGGCATAGTTTCAGGCGAAGTTAACTGAAGAATGCGCAGGCCATTCCTGCCGTCGGCCACGTATGCGAACAGACTGGCATTGGTCATCGCGATCTTCACCTGCCGAGTGTCATTGAGTTTCCCTTCAGCGTTGTACATCTGATCGAGACGCGGCTTGTCGGGCTGTTTCACGTCCACGATGGCCACGCCGTCTTTTCCGGCTGCGACATAAGCGTAAGTGCGTGCCACGTAAACATCACGCGCATCAGATAACGCCACCATAGCGCCGTGAGAACGAATGCCTGCCGGCGAAGTCACATCGATCACTTTCAAACCTTCATCATCAACGACAAAACCGTAGCGGAACTGAATGGCCACGGCGCGCGGATGTTTGAAAGGAATGCGGTTCACGATCTTCGGGTTCAGCGGATTGTCGATACTGACGATCACCAGGTCGCGATCGGTCGTGATGTAGGCATTCGTTCCGGCGATAGTGATGTTGTTCGCACCCGTGAGCGCGCCTTCGGGATTGAAGGCGCCGTTCGTGTAACGCGTGTCGTCAAGTTGTCGCTTCAAATAGTTATTCAGTGGATCGCCATCGAGCAGCGTCGCGGCGTTCACCACAATCAACCCCTCGAACTTATCCACAACGTACAAATAGCCGTACAGGGAATGGATCGGCTGTTCTTCATTCAAAAGGTTTTCACGCGGCATCGTGCGCGCCGTTTCCGGATCGACCATGCGCCCATCGATGGCCATGCGCCAGCGCGCCGGATCGACGGCGAGCGTCGAAGGCGCGGCCACCGCGGTCGCGTACTTTGTCTTAACAAAGAACTTTTGACCAAAGCGCGAAACCGGCGCGGTAGTAATGTGTTCTGAAAATCCCTTCTGGTCGATTTGAGCTACGTCGTAAACGCGCAAGCCTCCTTCGCCCGCAGCGACGTAGGCATACTCGCCGCGCAACTGCACTTGCAGCACGTGTGGATTGCCCTTGTGTTCGTATACCTCACTCAACTCGCTGCCACGGTTGACGAATTTTTGGTAGTTAGCCGGAAATGCGATGCGATGCAGCGAGCTGCCCAACACGGCCTGAGGCTCGGAGCGTTCGGTCGCCACCACCACTTCGAGCGCATCATCGGCGGCGACGTAAACAAATCGTCCCATGAAGTTGACGAAATTCGTGCCCTGCAACATCACCTGGGCCATCCAGGCATTGTTGTCATTGTTCTTCGACACATGACAATCGGAACAGGTTTTGGTCTCTTTGCCGCGCACCGTGTGCGGTACATGCGTGTTGAAGGTCTGTCCGGAGAAACCCTCGGCAGACACCGTTTGCTGTTGAGAATAAATCCATTCGCGATTCTGGTTTTGCGAGCTGACCAGCACCGCACTCGACGAGCGCACCGGCGCGATGCGATTACCGGTGACTGTTCCATCGCGGCCCAGCATGAACACGTCGTCGCGCAGCACCTGATAGTTGTAGGTGGTGAAGTTACGCGTGTCGCCACCTTCATTGTGGCGATTGGGCATTTTTCGATTTGCCTGCATCGACAGGTGACAGCCAAAACAACTGGTGACCCATGACGAGTGACAGGCAAAGCAGGTCATGTTTTCGTCACGATGAGCCAACAGTTTGTCTTCCGGGGGGACGTCGCCCCAGGTCGCGTTGTCTTTGCGCATGGTCTTGGCATAACGCGATTTGACGCTGTAGTCCTCCTGGTGCGCTGCGTTGGGATTGATCGTGTCGATGGTCTGCTTAACGCGCCACCAGCGTCCGGGAACCACCATCGAGTTCTGGACAATGTCGCCGGCCTTCAATTGAATTTCATTTCCGTGTTCGTCTTTCTTTTTCGTGTCGCTGCGGATCCGTTGAAACAACAGGACCCGGCCGCCTTCAGAATCGCGAAAGCGAATCGCAGCCAGGTTCCGGCCTTTGGTTTCATCAAACTTGCCGTCTTTAACGCTAGCCCCGGCCGCAAAGCCGGAACTCACCAGCGAGGCGCGCTCGCGAATGGATCCGTGGCAGTCAATACAATTTATTTCAATCGCAGCGCGCGGCTCATTGTAAAGGATGCCGTTACCGTGCGAATCCTGACGGAAGTGGCAATCAACGCAGTGCATCCCTTTCTCGAGATGAATATCGTTAAGGTGCACCGCCTTCTTGAATCGATCCGGATCGTCAGGGGAAACGACGGCATTCTTCGCGTCGAGCAAGTTCCCTTCTCGATCGCGTTTGAAGACCTGACGAAACATCCAGCCATGGCCGTGAAAGTCGGCGAACTGCGTCTGCTTGAGCTGGCTATTGAATTCGGGCGTGCCGGTCTTATTTAGAAAATCAGGTTCAGACCAGAGGCCACGCAGGCTGGCTGCTTCCGGATTGCGGTTGAGTTTGCGTTGCTCGTCAGCCTGGGACGGATCGATTTGCTGCGCCGGATACATTTTGCCGCCGTCAGTCTCGTTGTCCCACCACGTCAATCCCATGTACGACGCGACCATGTTTTCGCCGGGGTGCATGTGACAGATCATGCACTGCGAAGTGGGAATGCGGCTGGTAAGTTGATGCCGGATGGGATGGCCTGATTCGTTTTTCGGCACGCTGACATCCGCCGATTGCGACATGCCGAGATTCCCCGCCGTGCTGTAAAACTCTGAGTGGCGCGCGTCGCGATCGTTCGCGTAGATCACATGACAAGCGGTGCAACCTGAAGAACGAAAATCTCCCGGATGATCATTCGTCCCCAGAAAATTCAATGTGGGATCCAGCAGCCGCGTCTTTTGCAGTCCGAGATAAACCGGATCTGTGCGTTGCGCCGTGCCCAATCCCCGCGGGCTCAGACCCTTGTCAGGCTTACCGGGCTCCTCTTCCCGATCGGGCAGCCCTGTTTCGAGTCGCCGTTTGCCGCCGCGCTCAAACACGCGCAGCACATTCCCGGGCTGCGAGATTTCCCAGCGCGGCAGCGGATCGAGAAAAGCGAGAATGCCTTTCCGTCGTTTTTGTTCGATGGTCGGTTGCGGAATTTGAATCAGGCTCTGCGGCGCACCATTCGCGCTGTAGCTTTCGCCAAACGTGGTGTCCTTAATCGGAAAGCCGCCGTTGTTGTAAAGTGCGGCGCCCCAAAGCATGCCGCCGTGCGTCATCATGCTCTTGCTCACGGCGTTGGTCTGCACGCTGTGACATTCCGAGCTGCCGCACGTCTTTGAAGCCACCCGCAGATCGCCCGGATTGAGGAAGCGAACGAACTCGAGACTCTCGCGAGCCAGCAAGGGCCCGGAGTTTTCCGGAACGCGGAATTTACCGTCGCGGATCCACTCGCGCGGATAACGCGGCCTGACGTGTGCATCTTCCTTTGTTTGCGCGGCGGGATTACCGCCATGACACGCGGTGCAGGTCAAACCGAGCGCGTCCTTACCCTGATCGAGCTTCTCGAGCGTCGCGGTCGGGCCATACTTGTGCATCGGTTCGATCTTGTCGTGACATTTGAGACAGCCTTCGAGGGGGCGCGTCGATTGCGTAACATTCGAATCGTTTCGAGGCTGGCTACTGCCGGCTAGTTTAATGGGAACCTCTTCCCTGTTTAGAGGCGGGCTACCGCCCGCCATCCGGCTTGAAACGACTAAGCACGCGACGACTGTAAGCAAGGCAATGAGCCCGTAGTTAGTTCGACGCTTCATGAGTTCTTGACGTTTGGAGGCGGGCTACCGCCCGCCCGCCTTCGCCATCACGCCCGTTTCTTCCGTCCAATAGCCCTGCCAGTCGACTTCGATCGGAACTTCACCGGGTTTGTGTGGCAGATACGCTCGGTAGCTCGACCATTTCCAATCGGCGGATGCTCGCAGAATCCCGCTCGCACCGGGTTCAAGTGCAAATAATTCAATTTCTGTCTTATGAATTTGGGACTCCAAAGATCAATGACTGACCGATCTTTCTGCCAGACATCATGAGTGTGTTTTCTTTTCTGCGGAGGGTTAAGTTCGAGCTTTTTCAGTGACAGCAGATGTCCATCTTCGCGCAACCAATTCAGAATTTTTCGCGCTGAGTTACCCCGCAGTTTGTGTAGCCACTGATTTATTTCTCCGTTCTGAATGTTGACTATCGCGTGAGCATGATCGGGCATCAACACGTAGCCGATTAGTTTGTAGGGGAATATATTTCGCACCTCATCAAGAACGTCGACGACGATCCCACACGCCTGATCACTCTTAAAAATCGGCACCCGATTGTAAGTCACGAGAGTGACGTAGTGGAGAGTATTCGGCTCGTTCGATTTGAAGAGTTTCATTGCCGAATGGAGGCGGTGGCCCGCCTCAGGTTAATTCCGACGAAATGGCGGGCAGTAGCCCGCCTCTAAACGATCGAATTTCCTCAAAACACAAACTTCACCTGCGCGAACAAATTGAACAAGGGCTTGCTCGGATTAATGTTCGTGTTGTCCGGTGTACAGAACTCACTGAGATTCGGCGGACAATCGCGCGCCGCGTCGGTGTAAATGTCGCGAAAACCTCGGCCCGGCTTCAGCGTCGCGGCGCCAAAGGTCATCGTGATGTTGTTAATTAGAAAAGGCCGGTAGGCCACGCCCAAACTGTAGTCCCAGCCAATCTCGTGCCGGATGCGCGGCTGAAACAGAACGTATTCAAGCGACTCGGTGCGATGAAAGCGAAGGTAATTCACGTTGAAGACCGCTTTCAAACGCTGCGTCACTTCTACATCGACCCCCGCGTTATAGATAAAGATTCCCGGGTTAACAAAGTTTGCCTGACCCTCGATCTTGCTACTGCGCAGGCTCGGCAAAAGACTGTTGGGCTGGACCAGGCCGACGCCCGTCTGCGTCAGGCGGATGCCATTACGATTCCAAAATGAAAATTGACCGCCGATGAAATTCGGATCATCGAAAATCGCGTCGAAGCCATTAGCCTGACCATCGGTCGGGTTCTTATCACCCTGCGCCCAGAAAAACGATCCGCGATAGCGCAGGTAATCGAAATCGATCGACGCTTCCACCGCCGCCATGTGCGAGCTGACGTGGACCGGACGCCCGGCAATGGAATTGCGATCGTCGCGGCCGAATGCGTAGTAGTACGAGTTGGTCAGATTCAGCCGGCCTAGATGGCCGTCACCATTGATTCCCAGATAGCCGATCTTGATGGCGTGCGGCCGCACGTCGCCAATCAACGCGGGGCGCACCAGAAACCCATTGCGATCAAATTTCCGGCTGCGCCGATCGTCGTTGTAGAGCACGCTGGCCTGGATCGTGTAACCCTTCCTGATAAAGTCCTGTCGAAAGAAATTTCCGATGTACACGTTCTGCTGGCGCCGGTCAAAGCGATTCAGCCCACTGTTCGTGTCTTTTTCCAACTGCGCAAAGTAGGCCAGATTGTATTGGTAACGATTGTTATCAAAGCTCCCGAAGAGCCGTGCCCCCAGGTTGTTATCGGAAAAAATAAAGCCGCGAAAGTCTGAGACAAACGGCTGGATGCCCACGCGCGCTGAGATGAAGTCATAGTTGGAGTTGACGTCTGCCAGCTTCACTTCGGCAAATGCTTCTTCCAGCGAGAACTGGGTGTCGGTGCGAGTGGTGCCGCGCCGCACGTCGATATTGACTACGCCCGTCTCGCGCGCGTTCAAATAGCTCGGCAGGCTGAACGTAGGCGAGATTTTGATCGCCCAGTCGCGGGGCTTGTAAGTCGAATCGCCGTGAAACATTTCAAAGGTGAATTGAAAAATTTGATTGACCACCAGTGCCCCCGGCTTTCCAAAAAATTCGGCACTGCCCGGGCGCGCGCTGCTCACGTCTGAAGGCTTGGGCGTCCGGCTCAGTTCGATGTTGGACGAACTGACCGCGGAAAGAATCATGAAGACTTTGTTGCCGATGATTGGATAGTCGCCTTTCACCCAACTTTGGTTGTAAGGATCAAACCAACGGCCACGGCGAAAGGGAATGTCGCGGCCACGCGCGCCCCGGTCGCCGTAACGATCATACTCAGGGAATCCGATGCGCCAGCGATCGCGGACCTCTCGCTTGTCGGATTGGGTTTGCGGTTGTGAATTCACGCTGGGGTCGCCAGCCGCACCCAAAGGCTCGCGCGGCGGCGCATTGACGAGTGGCTTATCGTCCGGCTTTTCAATCGCGAAGTTGATTACAGTGTCCCGGCCTTCGCTGACGATAATGTTCTCGAGCGAGTCAACACGAATTAATGCGTGCTCGCCATAGTCCTTAGTGTTGTCAAATTTCGCCAGGTAAGGCAGCTCGACGTGCAAACGATAAGCGCCGGGACGCACCGGCACCGAGTAGCGTCCATCCGGCGCGGTGCGCGCGCGCGTGATGCGGCTGGTGACCTGATTGGTGACCA
>DATENS010000185.1:0-10090 GCA_035274925.1 Pyrinomonadaceae bacterium
AGCTTCGCCTCGCGAACAAAATGAATCAAAACTTGACCAAGGGTAATCCTTGGCTGATTTTACTAACCCCGCTTTTACAGGATTTGCATGGATGTAATTGATCTTCTGCCAAATCATCCAGTTGCTCCACAAAGGCGTAGCCTTGAAACTCTCCTGCCACACGTGATGACCTTCTGAATCGGTCTTGAACGTGAAGTCCGGTGACGTCTGGACTATACGGATGGCCGAAACGCTCTTCAGCGCTCCTATGAATTCCCGGATTCGACCATCGCGCGGGTTACTTATCAAATGAAAATGATCCGGCATAAGGACATACGCGATCAGCTTAGCCGGCCATTGGTGATTTAGTGACTGTAGCTCTTCAAGGAAAGCAACAGAAAGGGAGGGCATTTGGGAAAATTCGGGCTCGATCAAGGACGTTCCCGGTGACGAAGTGCAACGCACCGGGAACATTGAGGTTGGACCACTTTCGAGCCACAGAAGAAGCGGGGGCAAGCCCACCTTCCTTACCTTGAGGTTATTGAGTTGAGTGGTGCTACTTCTTCTCGCCCGCTGCCGCAGCTTTTTTCTGTTCCGCCGGCGCCTCTGTCGCGGCCTCTTCTTTCACCGGCATCCCCAGTGCCTTCTTCACTTCGGTTTCAATGCGACGCACCAGTTCCGGATGGTCCTTCAAAGTCTGCTTCGCATTCTCGCGGCCCTGGCCGAGTCGATCGCCTTTGTAGGAAAACCACGCTCCACTCTTTTCGACTACCCGATTGTTGGTGGCCAGATCCAGCAGATCGCCTTCGCGGGAAATGCCCTCGCCGTACATGATGTCGAACTCGGCCTCGCGGAACGGCGGCGCGACTTTGTTCTTCGCCACCTTAACTTTGGTGCGATTGCCGACAACGCGATCGGCATCTTTGATGGCGCCAATACGTCGAATGTCGAGGCGCAGGCTGGAATAGAACTTCAGAGCGCGACCACCGGTCGTCGTTTCCGGATTGCCGAACATCACGCCGATCTTTTCGCGAATCTGATTGATGAAGATAAAGCAGGTGTTGGATTGGGCCACGATCGCCGTCAGCTTGCGCAGCGCCTGGGACATCAAACGCGCCTGTAGACCCGGTAGCGAATCGCCCATCTCGCCATCCAGTTCAGCACGCGGCACCAGGGCCGCGACCGAATCAACCACGATCACGTCAACGCCGTTTGAGCGCACCAAGGCTTCGGCAATTTCCAAGGCCTGCTCGCCTGAGTCAGGTTGGGAAATCAGCATGTCATCGACGTTCACCCCGAGCTTGCCCGCATAGTCCGCATCCATCGCATGCTCGGCGTCGATATAGGCGGCCACGCCGCCGGCTTTCTGCGCTTCGGCGACCACGTGCAGGGCGAGGGTGGTCTTGCCGGAACTCTCCGGGCCGTAAATCTCGACGATGCGTCCGCGCGGCACGCCGCCCACGCCGATGGCTGCATCCAGCGACAATGAAGTCGTGGAAATTGCCGGCACATCGGACACGTCACGCTCGCCTAAACGCATGATCGATCCTTTGCCGAAACGTTTTTCGATATTGAGCAGCGCGGCTTCAATGGCGCGGCTGCGATCTGAAATGCGATCTTCTGACATGTTGGGCATCTCTTTCTCCTGCTCCTCTTCCGGTTCAAATTAGTGCCGTCTCGTAGCTCCTAAAACTTGCCGAGGGCGAGGATAACACACTGTTGCATGTATGCAACAGTAAATTTTTAGCGCCGGCAAAAGAGGGTAAGAATACGCCAAGCAAGCGGACTGGTCGAGCTAGTTTGAATTTTCCGGTAAATGGTTCAATAGAAGTGACTTAATAGCAATTGCTGCGATTTCTAGAAGACGGAAACAAGCCTTCGCGCCAGCGTGCCGGCCCGCGAAACGGCGGCCGCGGGTGATGAGGCCTGCTCAATCTCCGCCACAATTGCAGAGCCTACGACTGCCGCATCAGCGAAACGCCACACATCTTTCACCTGTTCAGGCGTGGAGATGCCGAAACCGACAGCAACCGACAGGTCTGAGAAACGCCTGACACGCTGCACCAACTTTTCTGCCTCGCCGCTCATTGCTTGGCGTGCCCCCGTGACACCTGCACGCGAGACGGCATAGATAAAACCGCTGGCACGCTCAGCGACCATCTGCAAACGCGCATCAGTCGAAGTCGGCGCTACCAGAAAGATCATATCGAGAGCGCGCGCACGCAAAAGCGTCGAGAATTCGCCGGCTTCTTCGGGAGCCAGATCCGTTACTAATACTCCATCGATACCCACCCGCCTGCACTCCTCTGCCAGTTTCTCAAGACCGAAACGCAATAACGGATTGAAATAACTGAAGAGGACGATGGGAACGGCGATCTCCCGGCGAGCTTCGCTGACTGTTTCCAGCACTTCTGAAAGACCGAATCCGTGACGCAGGGCGCGCTCGGAAGCCCGTTGAATAACCGGGCCGTCCGCCATCGGATCACTGAAAGGCACCCCAAGCTCGATCACCGTAGCGCCGGCGCGCGCGAGTTCAATTAAGAGTTTGTGAGTTGTCTCGAGATCAGGATCGCCGGCGGTGATGAAGGGAATGAAACCCTTCTTGGCTTCTTGCGACAGACGCGTAAACGTTTGATCGATGCGTGACATTGTAATTGGCGGGATGGACCCACCCGCTAACGCAGGTGGTACTGACCTCATTGTCTCGGCGATGATTCAGAATCCAGGGCTTCGCGCACGGTGTCGATGTCCTTATCGCCACGTCCAGACAAATTGACGACGACAACCTGATCGGCCTTCATCTCGCGCGCCGCCTTGATGGCCATCGCGACGGCGTGTGCCGATTCCAACGCCGGAATTATTCCTTCCAGCTTTGATAATGTCTGAAAAGCGGCGAGCGCTTCCTGATCTGAAACTGACGTGTATTCAACGCGGCCTTCGTCGTGCAGAAACGCATGCTCGGGACCGATCGATGGATAGTCCAGCCCGGCGGAAATCGAATGCGTGGCGGCAATCTGTCCGCGGTCATCCTGGAGGACGTAACTCATCGTGCCCTGCAACACGCCGGGATTGCCGCCGCCATCAGCCTTGAATCGCGCGGCGTGCTGGCCCAGTGCATTTCCGCGGCCGCCGGCCTCAACCCCGATCATGCGAATCGACTCATCGGCGAGAAATGGATGAAACATGCCAATCGAATTCGAGCCGCCGCCCACACACGCAGCGAGGCAGTCCGGCAACCGCCCTTCTTTCTCCATGATCTGTGAACGCGTCTCGCGGCCGATGACGCTTTGAAAGTCACGAACCATCAAGGGATAGGGATGTGGACCGAGGGCGCTGCCCAGCAGGTAATAGGTGTCCGCCACATTCGTTACCCAATCCCGCAACGCTTCGTTGATAGCGTCTTTCAAAGTTCGCGAGCCGGCGTCAACCGAGCGCACCTCTGCGCCGAGCAGTTGCATGCGGAACACATTCAATGCCTGCCGGCGCATGTCCTCCGCACCCATGTACACGACACATTCCAGTCCGAACAGCGCACAAACTGTCGCGGTCGCCACTCCATGCTGGCCTGCACCGGTTTCGGCGATGATCCGGCGCTTGCCCATGCGGCGCGCCAGCAGAATCTGTCCGAGCGTGTTATTGATTTTATGCGCGCCGGTGTGGAGCAGATCTTCGCGTTTGAGATAGATGCGGGCGCCGCCTGCGTGTTCGGTCAGACGATGAGCAAGAAAAAGTGGAGTGGGCCGTCCCGCGTAATCTCGCAATAGCGCATCGAGCTGTGCCTGAAAGTTTTCATCCGCATTGGCGGATTCATATGCAGTCGTCAGTTCCTCGAGCGGCGCCATCAACGTCTCAGGCACAAATCGGCCGCCGTAACGGCCCCAATGTCCGAGCGAGTCAGGTTGTGAGATGGATTTCATCGGAAAGGAAAAGCAAAATTGCTTCGCTCCCCTCTCCCCGAGAGGGGCGGGGGGAGAGGGAGCGAAGCGCTAGGCCCTCACCCCATCCCTCTCCCGAAGGGAGAGGGCGAAAAGCCCTTACGGACTCTGTCTGACCTTGTGGGTCGATCGCACGCGACCGGGTGACTGCGATCCGCGCGGGTCGTCAACGACCACACGGTTTTCGCGCTTGTAAACTGTCAGGCGGTTGCCATCCGTGGTTCCCTGCTCGGCGTCTTCCACATGCGCCGGATTGCCTTTCAGAACGGCAACTTCGTCGGCCGCGATGTACTGACACCAATCGCCCGTGGCCCGCTTGCCCGGCTGGACCAGGACCACGTTTCGCTGCGCAACGACGCGGTCTAATTCGTTGAGCTCTTTCTGCAAGTAAACATCAGCCACGCCCGAGGTGAGCCGGTCAGTTCCCTGCTTGATGTCCACGTTGGTTTCGTAGTGCAGCAGCCGATCCGGATCCGAATACTTCATGTATTCAGCCGTGGCAAAGACGGGCACCACCGACATCGAGTTTCCGCTCTTCTGTTTTGCCTGGTACAGAGCGCTCTGCACATGTCCGCGCGCGTCCATACGCTTCTCCTCGCGAAACAGAGTAATCACGTCTGAGCGAACATAGTTATCGTCCTGCCACATGCGCGCGTTGCCGGTGTAGTTCGCGACGCCCGTGTCATGATTCATCTCAGCGCGATCAGCGAGCAGGTAAACAGGACTTTTTACCTTGCGAAACGGCGCCGCGCCGTTGGTTTGCTCCTGACTGTAATAGGTCGTCTGCACCTTGCCGCGAGAGATCGAGACATGCGTGGCGTTGTTAGAATCGATTTCAAGCGCCGTAGTGCGCGCGCGTGAATCCCAGACGGCCGGCTCGCCCCCACGCAGGCGCACCGTCTCGTCCGCAGAGGCGTACGAAAAGCTGTTGGCAATACCGTTACGATCGAGTTCGCTAAACTTCGCGTCGCCCGTAGCGTCGATCTTTTCGATGTCCTGGGTCTCGCGAACAAATGAAGCAGTCATCTTCTGTGCCGTCATCGTACGCGTGCCACGATTTGCCGTCGGCTGAAACGGTTCCAGGACAGCTTTTGCCCCGCCGCTGGCCACGCAATTGCGCGCGATGTTGCCAGTCTCAAAAAAGTCGCAATCAAAACGCGGTGCGGTCAAAGTCTTGCGGAACTCAGTCGCCGGTTTCTGGACCGGCTCGACGTAAAGCTCGGCATTTCCGCTGGCTTCAGCCTTTTCAAGGTCCTTCGCCTTCACGCGCCACAACAACTTGATCGAATCGGCGGTAATTCGTTTATGCGCCGCCCGCGGATCCGCAGCTTTCGATTTTGGCGCCGAAAGATTGACGACCGAACGTCCCTCGGCCCGCATCTCTTTAAGCACGCTGCGATCGCCGACCGCCTGGAAGTTCATGTCCAGGGTGTGCGCGCCAGTTAACTGTGCGTCCGAATCCGCATTCAACGTTTGCGCGCGAATATCCCGAACGCCGTAAGCGCGTTGCAGGCGTTGATCGGCGTCCAGATAAAAATCCATGTCGACGGCGTGGGCTTCGGCGGCGTGCCCTTCATTCATCGATCGGAGATAGGCATTGCCGCGCACCTCGATCTTTTCCAGCTTCTTCTTGTTGTTCACGATCGCGGTGAGGTTGTCGCCGCTCATGATGTCCTGTTCCTGTTCGGCGGTGGCGCCGCCTGAGAAGGTCAGGCGCATAGTCGCATGTTCAAACACAGCCTGCTTTGAATGAATCACGACCGGTCGCGCGCGCGCGCCCGTCTTTGCCGGTTTTGCGCCCTGGTCCTTCAACGCCTCAGGGGCCACGTTGATTTCAACCTGATCTTTCAGCTCCAGCCGCTTGTTCTTGTCATCGACCAGGGCGCCGACCGCTTTCCCCGAAATGTTCTCGCGCTCAAAAGTAATGGCCGACGCAGTCTCAGCCACTTCGGTGTCCTGATGATAAAGAATTGAATCAGTCTTAACTTTCAAAGCATCGTGCGTTTCGATCTGCACGTTGCCGTTGAACTGAAGCAGTCCATTCTTCTGATCGTAAAGAGATCGATCGGCGGTGATCCGATCGGGTTTGTCGCCGGTGGCGGGAAAAACCTGCAAGTCGACCTGTTCCAGCTCGTGGTGTCCGTCGGCGTAAGTTACATCGCGCGCGGCGCGGAGCCACATGTAGAGCCGATTCTCTTTCGTGATGCGCCGTTCATAGCCGTTGATGATGCCGGTGATTTCTTTCGAAAGTGCGGGTGTCTCTGAACGCAAACGAAACGGCTGGTTGTTGCGCATCTTGTAATACGAGATGCCAACGAAAATTGAGCCCGCAATCAGCAGAAAGAGAGCGACGCCACGGGCCAGCATGGGAAACTTAGCCCGGAGGTCAACCGCACTGATTCGCTTTTTACGAGTAACTACTTCCATGTTTTAGTAAATCGTCAATCGTGAATAGGCAATAGGGCGGCACGAACGCCTGCCTATTTACGATTTACGATTTACCATTTACGATTCACGTGCCATCATGTCCCGCACGTTCAATTGCAATCTCACGTCGCCCATCCAGCGATCCGCTTCGAATTCATAAGCGAGATCGATGTGATCGTTGGCCTTCGGCTTTGCCACAGCCTCTTCCACTCCGCGCCACCAAATCGCTTCAAACGGGCGATTATTTTCTCCGGCCACGCGCAGCTTTAGATGCTGCTCCTTAATTATCAGGGGCTCGGCCAAAACACGCAGACCCCGCGTGATGAACACCGGACGCGGATTGCCCGCGCCAAACGGCTCTAAAAGGCGCAAATCCTGCGAAAACTGAAAGGTCAGGTCCGTCGCGCTGACCTCTGCGTCAATACTGAGCGCCGGCGTCAAGTCCTCTTCAGTCAAACACGAGGCAGCATGTTCATTCAAGCGGCGCCGGAATTCGGGCACGCGATCCCGACGAATTGAAAGGCCGGCCGCGTGCGAATGCCCGCCGAACTTGTCGAGCAAATCCCGGCAGGCGGTGAGGCCATTGAAGAGGTGATAGGCCTCAATGCTGCGCGCTGAACCGTGGCCAACGTCGCCATCAAATGAAATCACGACGCAGGGCCGGTGCAAACGCTCGGCAATCTTCGAAGCGGCGAGGCCAATTACGCCGCGGTGCCAACCGTCACCGGCGATGATGGCTGCATGCGTCTGGGTTTCGCGGTCAGCTCCCGTTTCAAATTCTTCCACCGCGCGATTGAAGATTTCGCGTTGAGCATCCATGCGTTCGCGATTGCGCGTGTCCAGGTGCTCAGCCAAGCGGCGCGCTTCACTAGGGTCCTTTGCGCTGAATAATTCCACCACCGCGCTGGCCGCATCCATGCGCCCGGCGGCGTTTATGCGCGGCCCGATGCGAAAGCCCAGATCGTAAGCGCTCATCTCGGCTTCGTCCCCGCAACCGGCAATTTCGATCAGCGCGCGCAACCCGCGATTTCGCGCATGCGGCAGATCCGAAAGACCGAGCGCGACGATTGCTCGATTTTCGCCGACCAGCTTGGCCACATCGGCGACGGTTCCAATCGCCACCATCTTGAGAAAACCCGGTACTTGCGCTTCACGCCCGCGCTCGCGAAAAAGCGCGTGCACCAACTTAAAAGCAACGCCGACACCGGCGAGGTTCTTGTCGGGATAGTCGCAGCCGTGCTGATTGGGATTCAGGACGGCGAACGCCGGCGGCGCGCCTTCATCTTCGTCCGGCAGGTGGTGGTCGGTGATGATGACGTCGAGCCCGTTATCGCGGGCCCAGACCAACGGCTCGTGCGCGCGAATACCGCAGTCGACACTGACCACCAGTTTGTATCCTTCGCGGGCCGCCTTTTCGAGCGCCGGCTGCTGAATGCCGTAGCCTTCGGTGAAACGATGCGGCACGTGATAACCGGCGGTCGCTCCCAACATCCGTAACGCGCGCAGCAGCACTGCGGTCCCGGTGGTACCGTCCACGTCATAATCACCGTAAATCAGAATCGGTTCGTGATTGTCGATCGCGCGCAGGAGCCGGGCGACGGCGTTCGTCATGCCGCGCATCAAAAGCGGATCATGAAGTTGATCGAGCGCCGGTTTGAGAAAGGTTTGTGCGGCGGGCAAATCATCGTAACCGCGCGCCAGTAACAGATTAGCTACGATGGGAGAAACGCTAAGCGACGCCGCGAATTCAACGGCCCTCGGGTCCGGCTGGCGAACGATCCACCTTCTCGTTTGAAGTTGAGAAGCCATTTCGCGAGAAGTTTACTTTGATGTGGTGTGGAGAGCTACTAATTTGGAGTGCGCTGGCAAAGCGAAGCGGCGACAGCGCTTTGGATCAATTGCTTGCTTCGCTGCTAACAAGCGAGTGAGCTTAAGACAAAAAAGCGCCGTCGTCGTCCCGGTGTCGGGACTCTGCCGACGCACTCCAAATCACAGCGCGGTGATCTTTCCCATGAAGAGCAGAACCAGAATCGCGCCCCCGACGATGAGGCGGTAACCAATAAACACGCCGGTGGTGTGGGTGCGCAAAAAGCGAAGCAGAAACCAGATGGAAAAATACCCGACGACGCCGCTCACAGCCGTACCTGCGGCGAGATTTACCAAACTCCCATCGGGTAATTTGTGCAGAGCCTCAGTTAGTTCCAGCAACCCGCTGGCGGCGATTGCGGGAATGGACAGCAGAAACGAGAAACGCGCGGCGGTCTCTCGCGTTTCGCCCACGAAGAGCGCTGCCATGATGGTTGAGCCGGAACGGCTCGACCCAGGAATCAGTGCGAGGCATTGGGCCAAACCGACCGCGACCGCATCCTTCAGACCCAACTCCTGCATGCGACGCTGGCGCTTCCCCACCGCTTCGGCGATGGCCAGGAGGATCGCGACCACCACCATCATCGTCGCAATTACCAAAAGGTTCTTGGTGAACGTGCCTTCGATCTGCTTCTTGAAAATCAGACCGACGATGCAAACGGGAATGGTGCCGATAATGATCAGCCAGCCGAGCCAGGCTTCATGAGATAGCCGCGCGTGTTCATTCTCGCGATTGAAATCGTCGCGCCGCCCGTCTTTCAACAGAACATAGTGATCGTGCACAAAGGCGCGCGTGATTTTCCAGATATCTGCGGCAAAATAGATGAGCACCGCAATCAGCGTCCCCAACTGAATCACGGCAATCGAAGCCGTCGCCTGCTCAGGAGTAAGCGGCAGGTTCATGGCCCGCATTGCCAAAACCAGATGCGCCGTCGAGCTGATGGGTATGAATTCGGTTAAGCCTTGAATAATGCCAAGCAGGATGGCCTGAAGCAGGGTCATTCTTTAATCTGTAATCTGAATCTGAAATTTGAGATCGAAATCGGCTTAGTACTTTACTCCCGCAACGAATTGCGCCGTGAAATCCAATCGTACATGAAATTCGGCATCAGCATACCCGCGCGTACGATCGTGGCCAATTGCCAGGGAAAGGCGTAAGACCTTCTCCGGGCTTCAATCGCCCGCAGCATCTTCTTCGCCGCGTCATCGACTTCCAATAACCATGGCAAGCGCGCTTGGCGGCCGGCGGTCAACGGGGTCTTGATGAATCCAGGATGAATGATGGTGACGTCGATACCGCGCGGCTTTAGATCGAGGCGAAAACTCTCAAACATCGCGGAGACGGCTGCTTTGCTTGCGCAATATGCCGCTGACTTTGGCAAACCGCGATAAGCAGCCAGGCTTGACATCACTACCAACTGCCCACTGCCTCTTTCGACCATTTCCGGCAGAACCGCCGCCGCGCTATTGGCGGCGCCGATAACGTTTACGTTTATTACATTAGCGAGTTTTGCAGCATCCAGTTGCGCGCCGTCATTGTTACCACCGATGCCTGCGTTCGCGATGAGCACGTCGATCTTGCCGAACGTCGCATGAAGCTCCACCGCCGCGGCCCGCATCGATTCTCCATCCTGAACGTCGGCAGCAATCGCCAGGACTTTCTTCGAAGGCGTCCCATTCGTGGCAGCCGGCGTTTGGCCAATCCGGGAAACAATCTCGTCGAGGACCTCCTTACGGCGGGCCACCAAACCGAGAGTTGCTCCCCTTCGGGCCAACTCGACCGCAAGCGCCTCGCCGATGCCCGAAGACGCACCCGTGATCATGACGACTTTGTTTACCCAGTAACTCAATTTGCGCGACGTCTCGTAGAGACGCAATCTTTA
>DATENS010000186.1:0-13672 GCA_035274925.1 Pyrinomonadaceae bacterium
TGCGACCTTCCGGGCTACACGATCGAGAGTTTCATCAGCCAGGTCTTCCGGCGTCACACAATTGCGTGCGGCAAAAATCGTAATCAGGCGCCAGCGAATCTTTTCATAAATCACGCCTGCCCGTTCGCGGTCAGCATCCAGCCAGGCTAACAGGCGATCAAAGTCTTCCTGGGCGAGAACATGGATCTTGCGTCGTGGGGGCATGGGAGGTGCTTAATATCATTTCGCGTCAAAAAAATCATTTCTATTTTAATATCCGCAGATTTCACAGATTTCACCGATAGGAGATATAGGGAAAGCCCGGGGCACTACCAAGAACGACGACGCGCCGGTCAGGAAAGCAGATTCATGTTTCTATACTGTCTGTGAAATCTGCGTAATCTGCGGATATTTACCGCCAATCTCCCTGCAAAGTAAACGCGGCCCAGTAATAAGGCGAGCGCCAACGCGTTCGCGATTGCATTTCGAGTTGAGCTGCCTTCAGCGCCTGTGACGGGCTCAGGCGCTTTTGCAAGAGCCCGGCATAGAAGATTTTCATCAACTCGCCGGTAGCTTCATCGTCGACTTTCCACAGACTGGCAATCACACGCGGTGCGCCTGCGTACATGAATCCGCGCGTCAGTCCCACCAGGCCTTCGCCGCGAACGTCTTTGCCCAGCGCGGTGCTGCACGCGCTCAAGACCACCAGCTCGCTCGACAGCCGCAATTTGTAGATTTGGTTCAACCGCAAAAACCCGTCGCGCTCTCTTCCCTGTTCATCAATCAACGACAGGACGACGCCCGACAGTTGCGGCCGCGCGTGGTTAAGCAACGCGTGAGTGGCAAAGTGTAAGACGCGATACTGACTCAGGTCGCCGTTCATTGCCCGCTCGCGATTCGCGTCAAAATCCAGGGCGCCAAAGCTGGAAGCCGGAGGCGCCAGGGCCAGTATCGCGTTCGCCTCTTCGCGCGAAGCCAACAGCCGCGGCAAACCACTGCCGTTTTCGCCAAAGTCAAAATCAGTCTGGGACTGGGCCAGCACACTGTCCCGGCGCACCACGCGTTTGCGAAAACGTGCCGGCAACCTGGGGTCGTCGGATTCAAAGACCGGATCGGCGAAAACGGCAATTGACTTCGCCGGCGTTCGCGGCCGGTTTTCGCGGCGCAATTGGCCGAGCACTGCTATAGAAGGTAACGAAACGATCTCATTCGCGGAACCGGCGATCGCCCCAAACGGGAGGTACTGCAAAGCGCCGTCACCAATAATCACCAGGCGCTTACCGGTTGTCAGGCTGCTGACCTGCCCCAGCAGAATTTCACGCAACGCACCGGCGAACGCTTCCAACTTCTTATCCGCAAGTTGTATTCGCGTCTGCCTTTGCGCGAGAGTCTCCGTCTTGAACGTTCGGTTTCGTTCAGTAACAAGTTGGTAAAACAGTCGTGCGGCATCCTCGATGTCACGGCGCGCCGGCAGTTGGTAACTCTCGAACTTTGTGGGCGAAACAACCCAGAGGTGACTGTGTTCATCTGCCAATTTGTATTCCAGCAGCACAGTGTGGTCGTCAAGCAGGCCCTGCATCTCAGCCAGTGACGGCGGAGCTGCGCGCACCAACTCAGCATAACGGGGATTACTCTGGCGAATCTCGCTTTGCAAAGTTTCGTATTCGATCTCCAGCCGGCCAATTTCTTCACCTAATGTCTTTGCCAGTTCCGCTTTTTTCGGATCCGCGAACGCGAGCGCCTGTTGCGCCGCCTTCCCGTTTATTAGTTCCACCAACTCTTTTTCGCGGTCCAGCAACTTCGCGTCAACATTGTTCCTGACATCTGCGCCCGCCTCTTGTAATAAATCCAGCAGGCTCCGGGCCCGCGCCTGCTCGCTGACCTGGAGTGCAGAGAAATCCGCGCCGAGCTCGGGATGCTGCAGATGCTCGCGCATCAATAGTTCGATGTAGAGATCGTAATACTGCTGCACCGTCGCGAAATAGGACGCGCGCAGATCGGTGCTCGCGATCTTGCCGCGAATTGTTTCCACGATCTCGAGTGCCGCCTTGATTTCATTACGCGCTTCGCTCAACTGTCCGAGTTTTTTCCGAGCGGTGGCGACGCGATAAAGCATCATTGCTTCGCCATGCTTGTTTTCGATCTCGCGGAACAGGACGAGCGACTTGCTGAAATAATCAAGCGCGAGTTTCGCTTCACCGGAACGGTCGTACACTACTCCCAGATTGTTCAGTGTTACGGCGCCATTCGGTTTCGCTCCGAGCTCGTTGTTTATCGCCAGTGCCTGTTCGAAATTCTTAATCGCCTCCGGGTTATTGCCGGTGGAATTTGCCAGCAAACCGAGCCGGTTCAGATTGGACGCTTCACTTTGACGATTCTTGATCTCGCGGCTAATGGTCAGAGCCTGCAGATAATAGTCACGCGCGCGTTGCGCCTGGCCCTCCCGATACAGATCAGCCAGGTTTGCCAGAGACTCGGCTTCATCCTGCCGGCTTTGTGCCTTGCGCGACACGACCAGGGCTTCACTGTGCAAATCGAGGCTGCGCGCCTTGTCGCCCAAAGATGAATACAACGCGCCTGCAGAATTCAAGACTCTTGCTAACTCGACCGGTCTTTCCTTCAGCCGGTAAATCGCCGCCCCTTTTGCGTAATAGTCGAGTGCGGTTTGCGCCTCACCCAGGCTGTCATAGACGGAAGCCAGCCTCCGGTAAGATCGCCCGGCGCAGTTGTCGTCGCCCAGTTCGAGACACGCCGGCAACGCCTGTTGATAAAACGAAAGCGCCTGGCGGGTTTCGCCCCGTTGGGCATAGATGTCCCCGAGATATAAGAGCGCCAGCGAGATGCCGTGCGCCTGTTTGAACTCGCGCCCCAAATCCAGCGCCTGTTTCTGGTAAGTGGCTGCCTGTTGCAAATCGCCGAGCCCTTCATGAGCCGCGCCGATATTGCTAAGCAGGTAAATCATCCTGGTGTTCGCCCCGACTTCTTTAAAGATCGGCAAAGCCTTTTGGAACCAGGTCAAGGCCGTGACCATGTCACCGCGCTGCCGATGGACGTTGCCGATTTCCTGATAAGCAAGCGCCTCCCATTCTTTATTTCCCAGTTCACGATGAATCGCGCCGGCAGCCACGAACGCAGGGTAAGCCTTTTCCAGATCGCTCAAGTAAAGGTGCATGGTGCCAATACTTGAGAGGGCATAAGCTTCACGGCGGCGATCTAATACCGCGCGCCACAACGGCAGCGCTGCTGAAAAATTCTCCAGCGCTTTTCGATAGTCGCTCTGCGATTCAAACATGCGGCCCATGTAATACAGCACCACCGCCTGCCCCGCCTGATCGTTGATTTGCTTGTACAGTGTGAGTGCTTTGGCGTATTCGATCATCGCCGCCCGCACAGTTGCAGGCGAGATTTTGGAGCGCTGGGTATTGCCGGTGGCCAAATAACTGCGCGCGGCGAGCCGAAACCGATCCTGACTCGTCAACGGACGCGCTTCGACGTATTTGATTTCGTACCGGCCGCCCAACTCATTGGGACGCGCCAGCACTTCAATAAAATAATCGGCGGTCTTTGCGGCCGCGAACTCCAACAATTGAGGACCGACCCGGCCAAACGAGTCGTCATATCGCCCCACTCTGTTCTTTTGCGCATCAAAGGCCCGCACTGCGACGTCCACACCCTGCTGCATTACCTCAACCCGTACGAGCATTCCGGCTTCCGCGTGCAACTGGTACATCCGAGACTCGTTGCTCTTTAAACTCCCGCTCAGACTTTGATTGAGATGAAGAACGGGAACGTCACTGGATTGCTGTCCAGCCACAGTCGTGACTTGCGTTACAAACGCCAGCCAGCAGATGGGGATCATCGAGAGGACAAAGAATTGTTTCAGGCTAGCTAACAACATCCCTCCGAAACGGAGCCAGGTTCCGGCGATTCTATCCCATCGAATAGACTCGCATACAAACAAGATTGGAACGGGACCGGGAATGGACGCTTGCGTAACTGGTCTTATGGTGTTGCTTTTTCTTGTCGCTCAATCCAGACGGATTCCTCGATGTATCCGACTGAAAACTCGTAGTGATAATTGTAAGTGTAAAGGTTGCCGCACAGGGGACATGTTTTCGTAATTTCGTAATCTTTCACCGTGTCCCAAAAACCTTCGGGAGACGGGTAGGCGTCAACAAGTTTTGCGACATTGGGCGGAAGGTTCTCGCCCTCACGCAAAGACGCTGACGCAAAGTCGGGGATACCGTTGCAGATCTCACACGAGGACGACTTCATGAATCGCTCTGGGAAAATTAGGTTTGTTTCTTAGAAAACCATACGAGAAATCGATTATCCGCATTAGTTTTTTACGCAAAGGCGCAGAAAAGAAGGAGGCGGTCAACTTCATACCATCCGTCTGGTTTTCAGCGTGACCTGCAAAGTCTGATCGCCCCGCTGAATGGTGAGTTTGAAGGCGGCTGGCTTTTCAAACATCTCGCCCAGTTTTGTAATCGTCAGCTCCGACGCCGGCTTGTCATTGACCTTCAGCAGCAGGTCGTCTTTCTGAAGTCCGATTTCTGAGGCCGGAGAATCTTCCAGCACATCCATGACCCGAAAGATGGTGAAGTCCGGGCCCTCAGCGACGAGCGCCATTCCACTGTGCGCACGTTCGAATGGCTCGCTAAATGTCGACGCCGGCTCGAGAATGATGCGCTCATGAGCATAGTCGAGAAATACCCTGAACTTGCTCGCTATTTGCTGACCGATGTTGCCGCCGAGCGAGGGATTGGCAAGCGCGCCGGCCTTATCCTGAGAGAAGAGCACGGTCGGGTTCGGAATCTTGAACTTACCAATTTTCAATTCCGACACACGCCCGATGCGCCCGACGGTTTGGCCGCCCGCGCCGCCGGCGCCGATGGCCCGGATAGTTTGCAGGTTCGCATCAAGCAAGCGATGTTGAGTGACGAACGGGCTGTGCAGCGCGAGACTGCTGCCCGAGCCGATGTCCAGCACACACGCGGTTTTGACGGGCGTGCCTCCGATCGGGGTGACTTCGGTTTCGACAATCGGATACCCCTGTGATGTAAAACGAATGGGAATACTTTCACCGGCGCCCGAGTACGTGAACGCATCCCTGTCATGAAGTCTAAGCACCCGCGCCTGGTAATCAATTTCCACTACGAACTTTTTGATAAAGTCGCCGCCAATTATTCCGTCAAAGTCGTGCCCGAACCGGGACGCCAGCCGATCGAAAGGAAGAGCGAGCACCACCGGTTGGGAAAACCCTTCGAGGCCGGGCAGGGTCCAATTCGCGTCGCGGACTTGAGACCCGGCTAGTTGTCCGCTGCCCGCGCCGCCGACATGGACTTGTCCATGGAGATCGAGGCCGAGTTCTTTCGCGCGCGCGAGATCAACGATCGCCACCTTGTCGCCGGTATCGAACACAAACGAAAGCGGGCGCGAGTTGTTGATTCGTACCTTCACCACCACGTGACGCGTGACCAATTCGAACGGAATCGAAACTGGCTTAGGGGCCGGCTTGGGGGCTTGCTGTGCGCGCGACGCGGCGGCAGCGACTGAGAGTATGAGCAGAAAAGATACAAGGATGGTTTTGCGGTTCATCATCAACCTCTGGCAGGGTTTTGTCAGTGCCACCCGCGTAACGGGGTGAGTAACCAAAACACACTCCGCCGCACCGGGGGTTAAAAGCTTTTGAGTTCTTTAACGCGCGTGAGGGTGCGTGGGTTTCAAAATGAGGTCGCTCACAGTGCGAGGATGGCCCGAAGGGCCAACATGTAATAGCCACGACCGTCAGGTCGTGGACCGGATTAGGAAAATTGACGCGAGGCCCGAAGGGCCGGCACGAAATCATTGGTGGTAAACACCTGAGGCGGGATTAGCCTGCCGGTCCTTCGGACCTTCTATTCTTGGGAGAAGTTTTCTGACCACGACCTGACGGTCGTGGCTATTGCATATAGGCCCTTCGGGCCAATCTCGCTCCGGAACTCGTCCTTATTCACCTCAATCCTTCTGTAACTTCTTCGGCGCGATCAGTCGCCAGGCTTCCTGGATATGCATAGTCAATTCTTTATCTGAGACGCGACCCAGCTCAATGCCAATCCAGCCACTTGGGCCCACGTACGGTGGCCGGTAAAACTTCTTCGGTGATTTCTTGATTAGCATTTCCTGAATCCCAATGGCCGCCGGCACTGTCACCGCAATGTGCCCATCGTTGTGATGATTGTTCGAGAACATGGCAAAGACTTTTTTGCCGACAAACCACGTCGGCTCGCCGTGCGAAATCTTTTCCCACGTCTCTGGCAAAGCCAGACAGATCCGTCGCACGCGCTCGATCTGTTTTCGGCCATCGTCAGGCTTTCGGCTCGAAGCATTAGCTTTCATAAGAAACGTCCACAGTTTTCGCTTTTCGCTCTAAGAACCAAATTCGCAACTTCTAAGCAATGTCGTAGGTTTCCATCCATTCCCCATTGTTTTCGTTGCGACTGAGAACAGATAATCCGCGATCTCCCGCTGCGAAGCATTTTCCAGAGCCATTCTGAATACGGTTGGGAGGTAGCTGTGGTATTCGTCTCTCGGTCCACCACAAGCAGAAACTCCAATCGGATCCCAATCCTCCCAAAGGATTGCATCGATGCTCTGACACAGCTCCAGTTGTTTGGGGGGAAGTTTCTTACCCATACATCAATCAGGCGCAAATAACTTAATCTCAGCTGACTCGTCGGTGAATTTGATCAGCCGCTGAAATCTCAAACCGATCTTTTCCAACAGCCGGGCCGACGCGTCATTCTCCGGTGAAGTAATAGCGACCACGCGGGTGATGCCCAGAACGTTACGCGCGTGATCCATTACTGCTCGCGCCGATTCAATCGCGTAACCCTGGTTCCAGTACTCAGGCAGAAACGCAAAGCCGATGTCCGGTTCGGGTAATGTGTCACGCTTTACTAGACCACTGATGCCCATCGGTTCACCGGTGCTTTTCAATTCCACCTTGTTCAAGCCAAAGCCGTTTTCCTCGTAGCTTTTTCGTGGACCGTTCTCAATATATTGACGCGCGTCGTCGAGCGTGCGCACCTTCTTGTCGCCGATGTATTGAATGAACGACGGTTCGTTCAGCAACCTCAGAATGAACGCAGCATCCTCGATCGAGAGATGCTTGAGAACCAGTCTCTCAGTTTCCAGAACTTTCACAGTTGGCCCACGGATTGGTCGGATTGGGGTTCGTTGAGGCATCGCCACAGCCGTAATGCGGACCATCAGGATCGGCACAGGGGAATGCTTCGTTATAGTCGATGTTGTAGTTGAATACCTTGTTCAGGTAGATCGCGTACCAAAGCACCGCTCGATAGTTGTTACAACCAAACGGCCGATTACCGATCTGGTAATTCAGGCAGTTCATCTCGGCCCACGTCTTGTGCATGAAACGCAAATAATAGGTACCCATCAGCTCGCCGGTACGATCCATCCCGCCTTCACAGTGCGCATAAATCACGTTGGGCAGCACGTTCTCGGCGTTTAGCCAGGCGTTCAGTTGCTGCATTCGTCCCGGATTTTGATCTGGTGGCTGATCGGCGAGGTTGTCAGTAAGCCAAATCCCAAGATTTCTCGCGAGATAATCCTGCACCGCCGGTTCAGACAACGGCTGGTCGACGGCGCACAGACCCGTCCCGTTTGTTTCCCAGAAATGAAATTCTCCCAACCCCTGGGCGTATTGGAAAAAATTATACTCAGTCAGGATCATCGGGACCTCGTTTGCGTTTTCCCACTGCAACAGATTGATGTCGATCAGGTGATAGGGCCACGGCAGAGTTTGGCCGGCCCTTTCCGCCGCGACACCGATGGCAGTGATCAGACCTCCGTAGTCAAACGAGTAAGTCTCGCCCGGCGCCTGGTTCTTGACGACTGGATTAGGACCGCGAAAGAGAAAGTTATCATTTACGCGATCGACAAAGACCACGTTGTAGGGGTCAACGAGAATATTCTCACGAGTGTTTTGGTTCATGAGGATTTTCCTTTCGAGAGGTCATCTATTTCCTCGCGGTGCAAACAACCGCCTGCATTTTTGCGCGCACTGGCCCGTCGCCGAACCTGGAGGCGATTGATTTTGCCACCGCCGCTTCAATCTCAGGCGCCAGAGCCGCATTCCGTTCGTTAATAGCGTTGATGAGCGGGTTGCCGTGAATAAATCCGTGCGCCATGCCTTGCGCCGAATCGGCGACCTCAGGTAATGCGACTACAGAAACATCAATGTCATTGAATCCCGCTGATGCGAGTAAAGACCTGAGTGTGTCACGGTCGTAGTAAGAAAACGGAATATCGTAGAAATCAGGCGGATTGTCTTCAAAGTAGCTGCTCACAATCTTGTGAGTCAGATCCGGCATCTCGTTCTGTTCGATAGCGTCCCACACATTGAAGAGAAAACTTCCTCCCGGCTTCAGCACTCGATAAACTTCGCCGGCTGCTTTCGGTTTATCGGGAAAGAACATCAATCCGAATTGGCAGACGACCGCGTCGAACGAAGCGTCCGCGAAGGGTAACTCGGTCGCATCCGCAGGCTTCCATTCCACGTTTTCTTCCGGCCGGAATTTTTGTCCTGCGTAGTTCATCATCGCATCGTTCAAATCCGTCGCAATGATCTTCGTTGACGGCGGCAGTTGATCTCGCAGGCGTCGCGTGACGATGCCGGTGCCGCAGGCAATCTCGAGCACAGTCGCGTTTTCCGGGACCTCGAGCCGCGCCACCAGGTCCTTCGCATAAGGATCAAACATCGCCGGCCCGAGATACTGGTCGTAGTTTTCAGGAATCGAACCAACAAAAGCGGCGTTGTCAGTCGGCATACGGTTTTCAGGCCTCCACCTTCTGCCAATCACCGCAGATTGCCGCGGTGCATTGGTGAGGATAATAGGCTTGCACAATTCTGTCGGCGGTTTCTCGTGCCTCGTGCAAATTTGAACGATAACATTCGCGCGGATGACGATTCTCGTGCGCCGGTTCGCGCACGAAGAAAAAAAAGCGGGATTGATCTGATACCGCGAGGGCCTTCACGGTTTCTTCAAGATGAAAGCGACGCCAGGTGCTCATACAAAAGCGCTGTTCATGAAGATGCGTTTTGATTGACTTGCACTCATCTTTAGCATACAAAACGATCACTCAGCAATTTCGCGCGGAAGAGAGATTACAATGAAATCAATCCTAACATTGGCAGTTTTGTTTGCCGCGTTATCGCTCTGCAATCTTACCGACAAGTCAAAGCCGGATGCCAATTCAAACGCGCCGGCTCCTTCGGCCACGAGGGAAGCGGGAGTAGATCGGGTCGCGCTCACCATTGAATTGATGCGGCTGGAACAAGAGCTGACTACGGCCAGCTTTAATGGAGACATTTCCACTCTGGCAAATTATGTTGCTGATGATTATTCAGGCACCGGCATTGACGGCGTTACCCAAAACAAGAATCAACTACTGGCTTCCACCAAGCCCGACAAATTGTCGAAGTCCTGGAAGATCACGGATGGCGAACTGGTTAGCGCCACTGAAGACTCGGCCGTGTTGACCTACATTCAAAGTGTGACGCTCAAAGACGGCCGCACGTTCCGCGCGCGGGTGACTGACACCTTTGTAAAACGGAATGGGCGCTGGGTAGTAAAGTCCGAGCAGGCGACGCTGATGAAGTAGAATGACTGGCATTGGACAAAAGCGGTCTCAATCATAGGCTGCGAATTCCTTTGGAGGCAATCCGATCACATTCACACCTGGCTTTAGCCAGGTGGACCGCGCCAAGCTGAGACCGGGAAACCGTTTAAACGGTTTCCTTTTCTCGTGGACTCCAAATCACCCGGCTGAAGCCGGGTGTGAATGAGAATCTCGACTTCTTTTGTGCAACGCAGGCCCAACCGGAAAAACCCGACATACTCTATGACTAATCAATCCTCCGCAATCAAAGAGTTTCACGCCCTGCACGAGTCGGGCTGTTTTGTCCTGCCCAATCCCTGGGATGCCGGATCGGCAATCTATCTTGAACATCTTGGCTTCAAAGCCGTCGCCACCACGTCGGCCGGATTCGCATTCGCGAAAGGTCTGCCTGATGGTCCTGAATTCGTGTCGCGCGACTTGATGCTCGAACACTTTCGCGAGATCGCGGCGGCCACTTCGCTTCCGGTGAACGCTGACTTTCAGAATGGATACGCGGACGAACCTGAAGGTGTCGCCGAAAGCGTGAAGCTGTGTGTCGCTACAGGCGTCGCCGGTTTATCAATCGAAGACAATTCGGGACAAAGCGATCAGCCGCTCTACGAATTTGATTTGGCAGTCGATCGGATTAAGGCCGCGCGTGAAGCGATCGATAGTTCGGGCAGTGGGGTAGTCCTCACCGCGCGTTGCGAAGCATGGCTGGTCGGTGATGCAAATCCGCTGCGCACGTCGCTCGATCGCCTGGCCGCTTTTACTGAAGCCGGCGCCGATTGTCTCTACGCTCCGGGCGTGACGAATCCCGACGAGATCTCCACGCTGGTAAAAGCAGTTGCGCCAATGCCGGTGAATGTTCTCGTCTCAAGTAACAACTGCAATCTGACGGTTTCGCAACTGTCTGATTTGGGCGTCCGCAGGATTTCAATTGGAGGCGCACTGGCCCGCGCGGCCTGGGCCGGTTTCATTAGCGCCGCCAAAGAAATCCATGAGCAGGGATCGTTTAAAGCGTTCGCCGACGCAACTCCCTTCGGCGAACTAACGGAACTCTTCCTGAAGCGAGCACAAAGCCAGAACCGGGAGCAGTAGCGACCGGTCCTTAGAGTCAAAAATAGACAGGATTTACAGGAAGAAGAAGAGAAGGGAAACGCGCGGACCGCTCGTTCTAATCTTGTTAATCTTGTAAATCCTGTCCGTTTCTTCAGGTTTTAAGAGGGAACAGCGAACCCGGTCGCTACCGCCTTCGGTTCTGCTTTTCTGAACGATGGGCCGAAATTCCCAACGCCGTTCCTGCAAACTCGACCACCGCCAATGCGATGGCAGTCCAAAGAAAATTAGAACGCCATGGGCCGTGCACCGCGCTGACGTGGTCCGAGGTGGCCGAGAGAAAATGATACCAACCTCCGAACACGAAACTTCCGAACATAGACAGCGCCAGCAGGAGCGCGCCGGCTTTCGCCCACCGGGAGAGCAGCAACGCGGCCGCGACCAGCGGCGCAAGAGTGATCACCACTAAAACATAGACATAGCCGAAGGTGGTGAGCGTCACCATGGCGCCCTGATGAGCAAGACCATGAACGGTTGAGATCGCGAGGTGCGCGACGATTAGAGTGATACTCAGCAGTCTGACCGTGCGGCTCATCTAAATCTTCCTCGAATCATACGCCCAGTGCAGTAACGCCTGTCGCTGCCGGCGGCGGCAATCGAGCGCACGTCGCGGACAGTTTTGCTTCAGCTGGGCGACGTGACGTCTGACAGCTCGCCATCGTTTGATCTGGCGCTCGTCATCCGGACAACGGCGGCCCATATAGTAGCGGCAGTACCATTGAAACCATCCGCGCGGATCTTCATGATAAATCCAGCCCTTCTTCCGCCACACGGCGAGCGGCTGTGACGCGTTCACTTTGAAAAAGTTCAATTTGGGATCGTGACGCTCGTGACTCAATTTAGCCTGGCTGAACCATGAAGCGGGAAACTCTTTACGGCAATCGGTCATGTATTTGCCGCCGAACACTCCGAGCTCCAGCATTTCTTTCGGGGTGAGTTCCGGTTCAAAATCGGGGCTGAAGTTTTTCCCGGTGGGTTCAGTGAGGTAATAGACGTAACCCTTCTGCATCAAGTCGTTAACTTTGATAGCAACTTTTCGCTTTCGCATATCGCTGATATCAAGCTACCTGGCCTTCGCGAGCAAACGAATATAGAGCAAGTCAAAGATCGAGCAAAAGATTCCAAAGACCAGAATCAGGAAACTGCCGCGCGGGAAACCGCCTTCGCCCAAGACGCCGTAAACGATCGTCGGCGCCAGGGTACCCAGCCACTTGCTGACAGCAATCGTCACGCTCTGGCCTTCACGGTTCCCGCGCTGCGCCAGCATGGCAATGAACAGCATGGACATTAGGAGATTTTGCGGAAAAGCAGAGTAGGCTGCACCCTTTGCCACGCCGAACTCGCGCAGAATTGCGTATTCCAATGCGAACGCACTGACCAGGCCAAGCACGCTCCAGGCAATAAAGCGGGATTTGTCAGTACCACCTGCGTGAGCGGGTGCGTATCTCTTGTCAGTACCACCTGCGTGAGCGGGTGGGTATCTCTTGTCAGTACCACCTGCGTGAGCGGGTGGGTAAGAAAAGTACTTCCGACCAAACTTGAAATACGTATAGAGGATGCCGATATCAAACGTGAGCCAGATGGCGTTGATGACGTTCTGTACATCGACGCCGTTGATCCGAAAACCGTAGAAGGTGTACAGCGTCTCCCAGGCAAAGTTCAGCGCGAGCGCGTAAAACGGAATTGCGTAAGACTTATCTCTAAGGCCCAGGCGAATGCCATCGATGTAAACAATGGTCCAGCAGACTCCGCTGATGACGGTCAGGATTATCTTGACGGTTTCGACACTGATCATGTGCGGTTCGTGAAACCGCTAGCATAACCGATGGCCGCACATTCTTTGGAGTGCGCTGACTTGTCGGCGCTATTCCAATTCAGCCGCGCACCATCTTCATGCGTCTATTTTTTTGATCGAAGGTGAGAGCAAAGTCGCGCAGGATTTTGAACCCGACATTTGTGTTTGACAGCGCGGGAAACGCAATCGTCGCCTGGGGATAGTCAAAGTGGCCGACGTGAATCGTGTCGCGCAGTTTCACTTGCTTGATTTCGATCTGATTGCTGACTGAGCGAGCGCGGCCCACGACCACTGGTTGCGAAAGCAACGGGAGTTGTTCTACCAGTTCTTCGGGCAGGATGAAACCGGCGACGAAGTTGCCGGAATCGATATGTGCTTTCACTCGCCATTTTCCTATCGCCACTTCGATCACCGGAACTCGATTCTCAATCTCAAAGGTCAAAATATCGGCGCCGTTAGCTGCCGGTAAATCACCGCGCGCCAGTCTCACTTGCATGGCCGGGTAATCAAGCGTCAATAAATAATCGGTGAACAAAGCGAACCCGAGGATTCCATCCACCGCCGGATAGTCTGCCGTGATCCGGTGCGGCCGAATCAAAGCAGTTACATTACGGAACTCCGCGCCGCCAATACTAATGGAATCCAGCCGTGTGGTTTCCAGCGCGCGGTCATTGTTCCCCGACGGGTCGCCCATGAGCACTCGGCCAGTGGGTTGCAGATTGAGGCGCACGGCCACCGACGTATCAATATCCGCCTGCAAGCCGCCGCCGGTGTCAATCGCAAAAACGAATGGCCCCTGGCCGTTGAGCTTCACTTCGACCACGGGCATCGGGCCGCGAAACTGCATAGGAGCAACGGCTACAAAAGAACTTTGCGCGGCAACCGAAACGGCGCACGCCAGTAGTGCAAGTAGCCCCGCGATCAGTTTGAAGTAGCGCATCCCCTTTTGATCTCCGTGAATTTATCAGTAGCACCTGGAGAGACTATCGATCAAGAAAAGAGATAATCGTGGTCGCATTCCGGTCAAGTTGACGGGTTAAGGCGAGGTCTTGAAAGGGGTTGTAAAGGAACGCGAGTCGGCGAAGCCGACGATCATAACAATAGCCCACAGCG
>DATENS010000187.1:0-3360 GCA_035274925.1 Pyrinomonadaceae bacterium
TTCAAACAAAAAGGCTCTCAAGCTTTTCGCTTGAGAGCCTTGATTGCTCTTGAGCCCCGTCGCCTTTACGGCTGCGGTGATGGCGACGCTTGCGGCTGCGGTGCACGCAATGTCGGTGGAGCCGGCTTGTTCGGCTCTGTCTTCGGCGTGCCATCCGGATTAGTCGTGGTCGAATCATCCGGGGTTGGCTGTCTCCGCTTCAACGTGGGACGGCCCGGCGTGCCTTCGTCAGCGCCTCCAATTGCGCCGGCAGAAGATGCACGCGCATTGGAAAGCCGCAGCAGGCGATTCTTCACCCGCTGAAATTCCGAAGAACTAATCACATATTCGTCGCGTTCGGGAAAGCGGGCCGCTAGATTAATAGCAGCGGCACGACGATCCGGAGGCGCCGGATGGGTGGCGAAGAGCCTGGCGATGGTTCCCGGTTTCTTCTTGTTCTTGGCTTCAAGTTTCTCAAACATTGTAGCCATGGCGTTCGGGTCGTATCCCGCGGCCCACATGTACTGCACTCCGAGCTTGTCCGCTTCTTCTTCGGCGCCACGCGTAAATTTCAGGAAGCTCAAACCCTGAATCAAGCCGCCGCCGTTGTAAAGGACGTTGCCGATGATTCCGCCACCGAGCAGGATTCCGGCAAGCATGCCGTAATCGATAATCTGCATCTTCCGCTCGTTTTCCATGGCGTGACGCGCGGCCACGTGCGCGATCTCATGGGCCATCACACCTGCCAATTCCGCTTCGTTATCCGCCGCCAGAATCAGCCCTTTGTTAACAAAGAAAAAGCCGCCCGGCAAAGCGAACGCGTTCACTTCGTCGGAATCGATGACCTTGATGGTGAAAGGGATCTTCGCGTCTGAGTGCAACACGATGTTCTGCCCGACGCGGTTCACGTACTCAGTAATAATCGGGTCGTCAACAAACCTGGATTCGCGTTCGACCTGTGCCGCCAGTTGCCTGCCCAGCTTAACTTCACTCTCAGTGCCGCCGGCCATTTTGCCCCAGATGCCTTTGTTGATGTTCCGTTTTCCGATCAGATCCGGATTTTCATTCGTCGAGAGTGGCTTGGTCGATGGCTGCTTCGTTTTCTGTTCTTTGTCTTTTTGATCCGATTTTGAGGACTGCTTTGGATCCTGCGATTGCCTGGGGCCGGCGAGCGCGGCGGCGCTGGTCATCCACATACTGACAGCGATGCCGGTAGCAATGACGGCGCGAGAGAGGCGACTTTTCATTATTAAACCTCCAAAATTACCGAGGCCGTGAGAAGAAGAACCGGTCTTCATCTCCCGGTGACCGTATCCCGACGGTCGCTTGATCTATTGGGACAGCGCCCGAGGCGGCGGCACTGTGTTGTTAACGCATCGCTTTGATGCCGCACTGTAACTTGAGGGTTGCGCAGGACTTTAACGTTCTTTGCGTTTGTCAGTCCGGGTCAGTCCGGTGAGCATTATAGACCAGCGGAAGCGAAAAACCCACGCAATTGCGCGGGGATCGGGCGCATGCTAAAGTCCGGAACCAATGACACCCCTCCTTTAGAAGCTTCAGCCGATGAAAAAGCCTGAAAGGAAATCCAAGCGCAACGCGCCAAAGCGGAACACAAACCCACGGAAACTTCGTGTCTCGATCATCGGGGCCGGCCGCATGGGAGCAACGCTTGGGCATGCGCTGAATCAGCTCGGTTACCCAATCGATCTGGTAGTAACCGGCCACGCCGCCAGCGCCCGGCGTGCCGCAAAATTTGTTAAGACCGAGGCAGTGACGACAACGGAACTTGGTCGCACGAAATTGGCGCAAAAGCTGCTAACCACTAATTTTCTTTTGATTTCCACGCCTGACGACGTTCTTGCGGCCGTTGCCGGCAAGCTGGCCGCGAGATTTCGCGGCATACCCGTCGGCAAGAAGTCACGCCGAATCGCATTGCATACCAGCGGGGCACTATCTTCCGAAGTCCTCGCGCCGCTTCGCACGGCGGGCTTTGCCGTCGGATCGCTTCATCCGCTGGTGTCCATACCGGAAGCGAAATCCGACCCGAAGGTTTTCCGAGGTGCGTATTTTTGTGTCGAAGGCGATCGCGAAGCCGTCCGACTGGCGCGCTCGATTGTGAGCGAACTCGGCGGCGAAAGCTTCACCGTCGATGCAAAATCAAAAGCCCTCTACCACGCCGCCGCCGTGATGTCGGCCGGCCATGTCGTAGCTCTATTTGACCTGGCTGTGGAAATGCTAAGGGATTGTGGCTTGAGCGGGCGCCGTGCGCAAAAAGTCTTGCATCCCCTTCTTCAAAGCACTACTGCGAATCTGGCGATAAGCGATCCGGCTCAGGCTTTGACCGGGCCTTTTGCGCGGGGCGATTCCGCCACCGCGAAAAAACACCTCGCGGCGCTGACATCGGCGCGTAGAGACGCCGCTCTGGCCGTGTACGTTCTTCTGGCCCGCCATTCTCTCCAAATGTCCAAACCCGCCCGGCGTGATTCCAAACTCTTCGCGGAGATGGCGAAGTTGCTTTCGCAAAAGTAGAAGTCACATTTTACAAACAATCTGGAACCTCCCGGTTCGCCGTGCGTCCTAACATTAGTCTGTGAGCAGAGGAAATCAGGGGGGAATTCAGATGAGCACAGCAAAAAATGCGATTGTCGAGGCGATAAACAAACGCCACCTGCGCGGATTGCCGTCCAGAGCCCAGCACACACAGCCAACCCTACGGGCCGAAAAAATTCGTGAAATGGCGTCTGCCCTTCTTGAGGAAGCGGCATCCCTCGAGCATGAGACCGGCATGGCTGAAGCCACTGCCGCAGTCGAAACTCTGAACGAAGGCTCGGGGATCGATTTTTTCGACGAAGTGCGCCGCTTTGAAATCAGATTGATTGGGCGGGCGTTAGAACTCGCGGGTGGCAATCAAGTGCGGGCGGCCCGGTTGCTGGGACTGGGAAACACTACGCTCAATTACAAGATCAAGACTTACCACTTGATGTAAACTAGCTGGGTCAATTCACCGATTCAGAAGATTCCTCGGCGGAGGCCAGCAGTTGCTGATCTGAAACGACCAATCCTCGTTCTTCAAATAGATTCGAATCGACGAGCGTCTGCACCCAGTATTCTCCCGCCACCGGAAAAGTCACGTTCACAAAAAAGCTTATGTTGTCCGCGGAGCCGTGCGTAATCTCAAACCGCGCCGGTTGGGACACCACCAGCGCCTGCTGCCGATCGGGCATCAGGATTCTCACTTCAGACAAGTGGACCCCATCACCGCGCCAATGATTCACCACCGCCAGCTTTGGCAGCCACACCGGCAACTGCGGGACGACGATACTTTGAAACACGCCCATGTAGGAAAGCTTGTTGCCGACTTCAAGGCGAACATCGTCGCAA
>DATENS010000188.1:0-7605 GCA_035274925.1 Pyrinomonadaceae bacterium
GATCTAAGATCGCCGATTTCCAATTCAAGCTTCTTCATAGTCCCGTCGCTCTCTTCGTGTAAGTTTTCTCGCGCTGATGAGTCGAATAATCTCGTTCCGTTCGGTGTAGGACACCATTAGTACTCGGCCTTGGCTCGACTCTCCAATAATAATATAGCGATGCTCGCCTTGCGAATGACGCGGATCATAGAAGTCAACGTAGAGCGGATCCTGAAAGACGGAGCTGGCTTCCTCGAATGAGACACCTTGTTTGGCTAAGTTTGCCGCTGCCTTTTCGTCATCCCATTCAAACTTCATCGCTCGAAGGAGGGTTATACATTCTGTTTTGCGAGGACACTAGAAACAATAAACGCTGGACAATCTTAATCATGAGAGAGGGAGTTCATAAGCTCGTCGACATCCGAGAAGGATGCGAGTTAGCCTTCGCCTAATTCTTTAAGTCCGGCGTCACCGTTTTCTCGAATCTCTCGGCGGCTTTTTTCAATGAGGTAATTCTTGAGCAGCTCTTGCAGATGCTCCATCTCAACCGGCGAAAGCCGTTTCACTTCTTCAACCACTTCGCCAAAGGATTGACTCATCTTTAGTGCTCCGAATAACCGTTTGTTGAGGATACTCCCAGTGTGATTGGCTTTTCAAATTACGTTTGATTCCTCTCGGCCAGGTAGAACTGCCACAACATCCGCGCCGCAACCGATCGATACGGACGCCAGGCTTCGGCAATCTTTGCCAGCTCAACGAAACTGGGACGAGTGTTGAGCTTGCGGAGTTTAGTGATCGCTGTTGCTAACGCAATATCGCCATCAGGCCAGATGTCCGGCCGCCGCAAAGCCATTAGCAGATAGATGTTTGCCGTCCAAGGGCCCACACCCTTGATCCGCAACAACGCGGTGTGAGCATCATCATCACTCAATGTGCCGATCCGATCCAGCTCGCCGTTGGTGAAGGCGTCGGCAATCTGGACGATGTAGTGCGCCTTCTGGCGCGTCACGCCAAGCGATCGCAAATACATTTCGCCTCGCCTCGTGAATTCGGCCGGAGTGAACGGATCAATATTTGATTTGAGCCGCGCGAACATCGCGGCGGCCGAGACCAGCGAAACCTGTTGCTCGAGCACGATGCGAAGGAGGGTAGAGAATCCCGTACGCCGACCCCACATCGGCGGCGGGCCGTGCGATTCATAGATCGAACGTAGATGCTGGTCCCGCTTTGCGAGACTCTCAGCCGCGGCAGTGAGTGCGGCGCTAGTCAGGGTAAAAGGACGAGAAGACAAGATAGAAGCAGATTCAGGTGGAGTATATCCCACTCGTTACAGACATCGCTCCGCGGGTAACATTAGGTTTTGCTCCAAGCGACGTCTCCACCGTAAATCTCTCGGTTAGCATCGAATTCATACCAGTAGCCCTTCATTTTCTCTCTGGAACTTATTCCGAGCTTCAGTATCAGGACACCGCCCGAAAAATGTCGTTTGGCATCACCTTCGTAATAAAACGTCAAAACGCCGCCGGGCGTAATTCTGCCGATCAACTCGTAGTTACCAAATTTAGTATTTAGCCCGCTGGCGAAAATCTTTTCGCCGATGACTCGCGTAACAGTAATCTGGTCTTTGATGGTGTGGTAATCGCTCTTGCCGATCGTGCCGACAACCCAAGTGCATTTCCACGTTCCGAGTAAATCGAGCATCGCGCCGCTTGACGGTGGTTGTCCGTCACGCCTGCCACGCTTACCGATCTCGGTTCTGAGCAAGAGACCGACGTCAGTGAAGCTTTTCTTAGGTCGCGTCAAAACAGCCGTGGTGATCCCCTCAAGGTCCGAAGGCAACGCAACCCGAGCCGCTTCGCTGCATACTATGAAGGTCCGCTCTCGGCCAATTGCACCCATAAAAAGACCAATCTCAAAAATAATGTTGTCGCGGGGCACGTACGTGCGCTTGCCCTTCTTAGTGGCGAGGTCATCGGGCGTAACCACCAGGATTGCGAAATCGGCGCTTCTGGTCATTGCGATCAGGCTTTCCAACGTACCCTGGCTGAGTCCGAAAACACCGTGTTCCCAGATGCGGCAATCGGCCACACCTAACAGCTCTTTGGTTATTTTGTTTGCGACTTTAAGTCCCTCGCTGGCAGAGCCGATGAAAACCACCGGTTGTTCGTTGGCAGAGGATGGAACCGAGTTCATCGAATCTGGTTTAACGCACTTTGCCCGGCGCTGCAAGACTTTTCGACCGAAAGGAGGAAGGTGCTCTGGCTAGGTGTGCGCGATTGCCAACCGCAGGAAACTTTCAAACAACAGCCGGCCATCGCGGGATTCGTTGGGATGCTCCCAGCGCGTACGGCTCTTGTTCCAGTCTTCGAAAGACTTTTCCAGATGGAATTGGACGCTGTAGATCAATTGATTGTCCGTGCGCTTTACCATCATCTGGTTCTTACAGCGGTAGGACGTCGCCAGCAGACTGAAACCGTCCGGCACGCGATCGAGTTGCAATCCATGGTTTTGCCAGACGCGCAGGATGCGACCCTCTTTGGTGTAATCCTGCCAGAGGCCGGAGCGGGGATTGTCGATGCCGGCAAAAATCGGGTCGGCGGGCGCCACTATCCGCACCAGCCGGTATTGATACTCGATGACACGATTGTCGCGGCGCTCGCGCTGTTCCAGGCTGTCGAGGGTAAGTACCTTGGCGCCAAAGCTTAATCCTACCAGTTGATGCCCGCCGCAAATGCCCAGCACCGGCGTGGTGGTGGTGCTGATAAAGCTCGCAAAGTCATCGAGAATCTGCGGTTTGTAGTAATCAAAGTCGCGCAACGTGCCGCTGAGCACGACTGCATCAGGCTTGTACTCTTTGACGGCGGCGGCAACCTCGCTGACATGAGCCACGCGCGTATGCGGTTCCTTAACCAAGCGCCGCACATTGCTGACAATGTTCTGCAACGCCAGTTCCGCTATCTGTCTTTCGCGGTTGAGGTGGACGGCTACGTCGCGGCCCCATTCCGAGTGGGCCACACTCGAAAGATCGCCTTCATGTCGCAACAGGTTATCAACGATCAGCACGCGCGCTTCGTCGATGGTCTTCTCAATCGGCTCGTAGCGGCAAAACTTCTGCTGATTGAAAGGGAAAGGCAGCGACTCAAACGCTTCGGTGTGCGTCGAATGTTCCGGTTGGATTTCCTGAATGGTCTGCTCCATGAAGTTTAATCGAAACGGATTATATCATTGTCACCGCTTCTTTGTACTGTGTTCGAACCGGGGCATGCGCGGGCCCGAACCGGCGGCGGTTACTTCCTCGCGGACTTTAGCTATCAGAATGCGCCGCAAGCGCCCTTGCGCAGCCGAATTCGGCGCGAGTTGTTCGGCCAGGAGCAACATGCGATGCCAGGAGCTTTCGAGTTCATCGGCCACCTGCGAGATCTTCGTGATGTCGTAGGGAATAGCGACCGCGCCACAGCCCGCGCGGGCAAAAACGGAAAGATATCGGGCCGTGGCCAGATCAGGACAAAGCATGCGGTGGCGCCCGACTTTCAATTCTATCCCGAGAAGCGTGTGATGAATTTGCGGCGCTGAATTCTTTGGGAGAGACGCGAACTCGTAAGCTCGCGTTCTCATCTTCATGATGCGGTCGCGGTAAATTCGCGGCAACCAGGTCTCGCCCATGATTTCTTCAATCTCGGATAATGGATCGGTCCCGGACTTCGCCATGCTATCGAACCGAATAAAAGATTTGTGGCTTCGGGCTGAACGCGTTCATCACGCGGCCGGGAAACAGGCCCAGGTAAAAGACGGCGACAATCGTAATGACCAGCACGATGGCCGCACTCGCTGGAATCCGTGGCGGCTCCCAGGTCGGCGTCTGCTCGCGAAAGAACATCACAATTATCAGACGGAGGTAGTAGTAGGCTGAGACAGCGGTGTTCAGCACCCCAATCACCACCAGCCAGGTATAGCCCTGGCGCAGGGCTGCACTGAACACCACAATCTTTCCCATAAAACCTGCTGTCAAAGGCATCCCGAGCAGGCTCAACAGGAAGATCGATAGCGAAAAAGCCAGAACGGGAGAGCTGAAACCAATGCCATGGTAGTCCTCGACCCGATCCTGCCGGTCGCCGCGGCGCGCCATCAGGGTGACGATCGCAA
This sequence comes from Pyrinomonadaceae bacterium, assembly GCA_035274925.1. Classification (GTDB taxonomy): domain Bacteria; phylum Acidobacteriota; class Blastocatellia; order Pyrinomonadales; family Pyrinomonadaceae; genus UBA11740. The sequence goes on from DATENS010000188.1 coordinate 4,123, forward strand.
ATGCGCCCATGTTCATAACCGCGTAAGTCAGCAGATAAAAGGCGACCGCGGAAATCGCAGCGCCTCGCAATTCAGGATCAGACGCAGCCCCGGCCGCGACAAACCCCACGAGCGCGTATCCGGCGTGCGCAATCGACGAATACGCCAACATGCGCTTCACGTTGTTCTGCGCGATGGCGACAACGTTGCCAATACTCATGGTGAGCGCGGCCATTACTGCAAGTGCGCCGATCCAGCTTCTGTGAGCAAATCCGGCGGTGCTGGCGGCGGTGGTCGCGATCGGGAAGCCGAAGAGAAAAACGCGCATGAATGATGCAAAGCCCGCGGCCTTTGGTCCGGCGGCCATAAACGCAGTCACCGGAGAGGGCGCGCCTTCGTAAACGTCCGGGGTCCAAACGTGGAAGGGCGCGGTCGCGATCTTGAACCCAAAGCCGACCAGCATCATGGCCAAACCTGCCAGTAGCAGCGGCGGATACAAGGACTGGTTCGCGCGCACTGCGATCATCGCTATGTTCGTAGTGCCCGGCTGATCAGGGCCGGTAGCCGTCGCGCCGTAAACCAGGGCGATGCCGTAAAGCAGGAATGCCGAAGCAAATGATCCGAGAATAAAATACTTCAGCGATGACTCGTTCGACCGCGTGTCGCTGCGGCGAAAACCTGCCAGCACATAAGTGGCAATCGAAAGGATTTCCAGGCCCAGAAACACAATCACCAGATCGCCCGCCGATGCCATCAGCATCATGCCGCAGGTCGCGAACAAGAGCAGTGAGTGAAATTCGCCACTAGGCAGCCCTTCATTGTCGATCCACATCGTGGCGATCAGGATGGTCAGGATCGAGACGATCAGGAAGATCAAGGTGAAGCTGAGACGCAGCTCATCAAGCACTATCATCCCGTTGAATGCGCTGCGAACCGCCGGCCATTTGATCCAGAGCCAGATCGATGCGGCCCCGGCCGCCAACAGTGACATGATCGAAAGCGCCGCCGTCACGGAACGGCCGCGGCGCCGCATAAAAGCATCAACCAGCATGACGACGACGCCGGCGATGCCCACGATCAATTCCGGCAGGATTAGCGTCAGATTGACGTCAGGATTTGCGACTTGCAACAAGAACATTCTTTTTGTCCCGCAGGCTGCCAGCTGCGCTGCGATTGCGACGACCAGTGACAGGCTCGCAGCCTGTCGTGACTAACGTTCCGAATCCGATGGCTCGGCTAACAGCCGGTCAAGCCGTGCGCGTATGTCGGCTTTGTAGGCGTCCAGCGGCGAGCGCATGCCAAATTCCACTGGTTGAGCAACACGACCATCCATCCCCAGCATGACAATCATCGGCAGCCGGACGCGCGGCGAAAACTGCAGGAACACGGCCTGGCTTGAATCGCGCAACACTGGAAAGCTCACGTTCCGCTGTCTTGCGTACCGCTTCAAATTCGCGTTGGTTACTTGCTCCGGCGACTCAACACTGACCCAGAAAAACTTTACTGGCTTTCCCGAGTACTCCTTGAAAACCTCTTCCAGCGCCCGCAGCTCCGTACTACATGGGGCGCACCAGGTGGCGCCAAACGAAACGAGCACCACGTTGCCACGCAGCTCAGCGAGATCGTTCAGGCGGCCATTCAGATCCAATAGCTTGAAAGTCGGCGTACGGCCCGGCAGCTTTTCCGGACTCTGAGCTCGAGCCGACGTCGCCAACACAAACATAATGGCTGTGACGGCGAGTAATAATTTGCAAGCGCTTCTGAACGTCATAACTTTCACTTCCGGCCGTTTCGGCTGGCAACTTCAGGAGGCTGTGTCGATGCCGCAGGGGCAACGCGTTGCCGCATGGCGTCGATGGCGTCGCGCGACCGATTCAAAAACGGCGCCGGATAAACTCCCATGAAAAACATCAGCACGAGCAAGGGGATCAGCAATCCAAATTCGCGCGCGTTCAAGTCCGACAGCCGCGAGTTTTCCTCGCTTGTCCTGGTTCCGAAAACGACCCGTTGTAACATCCAAAGCATGTAGACTGCGGCCCAAATGACGCCTGTCGCGGCCAGCATCGTCACAATCCAGGGATACTTAACAGCAGTCGATGTCCAGGCGCCCAGCATGATTAGAAACTCGCCGACGAAGCCGTTCAGAAACGGCAACCCGATCGATGACAACGACGCGATCACAAACAGCGCCGAGAACCAGGGCATCGGCCTGGTCAATCCGCCAAAATCGCTGATCATGCGCGTGTGTCTTCGTTCGTAAATCATCCCCACAAACAGAAACAGCGCGCCGGTTGAGACGCCGTGATTCAGCATTTGATAGAGCGCGCCCTGCATGCCTTGCTCATTAAACGAAAACAGACCAAGCACTACAAAGCCCATGTGGCTTACAGACGAATAGGCGACGAGGCGTTTTACGTCCGGCTGCACCATCGCCACCAGGGCGCCATAAATGATTCCGATTACAGCCAGCGTGATCATCACCCCCGCGAACTGCCTGGACGCGTTTGGGAACAAGCCGAAGTTAAAGCGCAGCAGGCCATAGGTGCCCATCTTCAGCAGCACGCCGGCAAGAATCACACTGCCCGCGGTCGGTGCTTCGGTGTGCGCATCAGGCAGCCAGGTGTGCAGGGGCCACAGCGGCACTTTAATGCAAAAAGCAAAAGCGAACGCGAGGAACAACCAGAACTCGGCGCGTGCCGAAATCAGCCCGCTGCTGTTCCGCAGTGTCTCCAGTAACGTCACGTAATCAAACGTTCCGATACCCGTGGCGTTCTGGTGGATGAAGTAAAGCGCGATGATGCCGACCAGCATCAGCAGGGAACCGACCGCCGTGTAAATAAAGAACTTGACTGCGGCATAGATTCGCCGCTGGCCGCCCCAGACGCCGATCAGGAAGAACATAGGGACGAGCGACGCTTCAAAGAAGAGGTAAAAGAGCAGCAGATCCAACGAGACGAACACACCGATCATCGCCGACTCGAGTAGTAACAGGAGAGCGTAGTAGGTCAGTTGGCGTTTGGTTATCGACGTCCAGCTCGACAGAATGGCGATCGGCATCAGAAGTGTCGTCAGCAAAACCAGCCATAGACTGATGCCGTCAACACCCAGGTGATAGCGGGCATTGATGGCGCCAACCCACGAATAGTTTTCTTCGAACCGGTAGCCGGCGGCGCCGGAACCAGTTAGGAGCAGCAACGAGACCAGAAAAGCCAGTGTCGTGAATCCCAGTGCGATCCAACGATGATGCGATTCGCGCGCACCCGGCGTCAGCCCGTACACGATCGTCGTAGCCGCGCCGACAACGGGAAGCAAGATCAGAATTGTGAGCAGATAGTTCTGCATTGCTCTTTTTGGAATGCGGCGACTTGCGCCGCTTTCGCACTCCCCACTTCCTACCTAATCAAATACTGCAATACGCCCGCGCCGTTATACGCGAAGTAGCCGATGATAATCAGCGCGCCGGCCAAGATGATTGCGGCATAACCCCTGACCAAACCGATCTGC
>DATENS010000189.1:0-44853 GCA_035274925.1 Pyrinomonadaceae bacterium
GTTTGAGAATTAATCGCGTGACGAGCAATAGTTCCGAACTGGCTGGACGAGTCGAACAGGCTCTGAAGGATGCGGCGCTGTGGAATGAAGTCAAAGATCGATTGAAGACTTCAGCGTTGAGTCTGTCCGGTGGACAGCAGCAACGACTGTGTATCGCGCGCGCACTCGCGATTCGTCCCGAAGTAATTCTCATGGACGAGCCCGCATCAGCCCTGGACCCGATCGCCACCTCGAAAATCGAAGAGTTGATCTTTGTTCTGAAGCAGCACTACACCATCGCGATTGTGACGCACAACATGCAGCAGGCGGCGCGCGTTTCCGACTTGACCGCTTTCTTTCTTCTCGGGAAACTCATAGAAGTAAATACAACTGAAACCATGTTCACAGCGCCGGATCAGAAACTTACTGAGGATTACATCACCGGACGATTCGGTTAATTCAGAAGCTATGGAAGTTCATCGACATCTGGATGAGGAGCTGGACGAGTTGCGGGACAGCGTGCTGCGCCTGGGCGGCGAGGCGGAAGCTGCGCTGAGGCAGGCGATGCATGCGCTGATCGATCGCGACAGCAAAGCGGCGCACGAAGTGCTGGAACATGACGACGCCATTGACGATCTGGAAGTGGAAGTCGATCGCCAATGCATCGACATTTTCGTGCTTCGCCAACCCGCGGCGCGCGATCTTCGTTTTGTGATGTCGGTGGCGAAGACTGCACCGCTGCTGGAAAGAATTGCGGATCATGCCTGCAACATCGCCCGCGCGGCCATCGACCTGACTGCCGAGCCGGAGATAAAAAACAGCGCCAGCATTGCCCAGATGGGCGAGATTGCGTCCTCGATGCTGGCCGGCGCTCTCGACGCCTTCACACGATCGGATGCCAACGCTGCCCGGGACATTATTAAGCGCGATGCCGCCATCAACGATTTGTACAATCAGATCTTTCGTGACCTGATCGACCTGATGGGCAAGCAGCCGGAAACCGCCACTCGCGACGCCCGGCTCCTGTTGGTGGCCAAACATCTCGAGCGCATCGGCGACTATGTTACCGATATAAGTGAATTAACCGTCTACATGGCTGAGGCCGCCGTGATCAAGCATCGTCGTTGATTATCCGTTATTGCTTAACCAAACTGAGTCATTAGCATTTGAGCTGAGAGCCGCAGTGCCCATGTCCAAACGCGCACTAATCATCGAAGATGACGCGGACATTGCCGAGACCGTGCGGTACAACCTCGAGTCGGAAGGCTTCTCGACGAAGGTCGCACTAACCGGCGAAGAAGGATTGGCACTGGCCCTCGATCCGCAGGACACTCCCGCGCTGATCATTTTGGACTTGATGTTGCCCGGCATGAACGGCATGGACATGTGCCGGCGTCTTCGCCGGGAAAACCAGACCAAGCGCACTCCGATCATCATGCTTACGGCGAAGACCTCGGAGGCCGATCGCATCGCCGGCCTCGATGTGGGTGCGGACGATTACATCGCCAAGCCCTTTTCAGTTCGTGAACTGCTCGCGCGCGTGCGCGCAGTGTTGCGGCGTTCCGATGAAGGGGGATTGGATCGTTACGAAGATGGCCGGCTTACGATTGACTTTGAAGACGTGCGCGCTTCGTGTGACGGCGGCGCGGTGAAACTTACGAACAAGGAGTTTTCGCTGCTCGCGACGCTGGCCCGGAAACGCGGTCGCGTGGTTACACGCCAGCAATTATTAGATCAAGTTTGGGGTTACAGTTACTATGGTGACGCGCGCACCCTGGATGTCCACATTCGACGCCTGCGCCAAAAACTGGGCGCGTGCGGAGATTGCATCGAGACGGTCGTCGGCGTCGGCTACCGGTTCCTTGGCTGCGTTTCATCAGCCGCGTCCGCGGGAGATTGATTCATGAGCAGTCAACGAGTTTTGTTCATCGCGCTGCTCGCGGTTGGGCTTGTCCTCGTCATAATCGCCTTCATTCTTGGGTTTTCCAGCATAACCATCGCAGTTGGTATGGGCGTCGTCGCGGGATTGATCGCTGGGCTGATGCTGTCCCGAAGGCTTGGACGGAAGAATCCGACGGGGACGTTGTCACATGAGCAGAGCGCGCCCGCCACTGACTTCTCGCCCAAACTACTCGACATCGCCATCAACGAAATGCGGGAAGGCGTATTGGTGATTGACGCCGAAATGCGCGTGGTCGCCTCGAATCGCGCCGCACGGCACGTCTTCTCCAGTGTTCATGAAGAAATACAGGCGCGGCGCCTGACCGAACTGACGCGCAACCCGGCCATCTATGACGCATTTCTTGACGCAGTCCACGGCATCGAACGCGGTGGAGTAAAAGTTGAGACCTACGAAAATGCTCGCCGCGTATTCGATCTCCGCGTAGTGCCGCTGCGATCTGCAAGTGGCGGAGAAATAGTAGGCGCCGTCGGCGTCTTATTCGACATCACCCGGCTGGAGCGCCTCGAAAATGTGCGGCAGGAATTCCTTTCAAATGTTTCTCACGAGCTGCGCACGCCACTAACTTCAATTATGGCGCTGGCCGAGACCCTGGAAACGGGCGCACTTGACGACGCCGGCAACAATCGCCGGTTTCTGTCGATCATCCAAAAGAACGCTAAGCGAATGCAGCATCTGATCGACGACATTCTCGAGTTAAGTGCTATTGAAGCCGGCAATGTGAGCGTAAATCCGGAAGTCATCCAACTCCGATCGCTGGTCGAAGATGTTGTCAGCACGTTGTCGTCGCCGGCCGCCGCGCGAAACATTTCAGTGCATAACCTTATCGAAAGCGACGCAAAGGTTTTCGCTGATCCGCATCGATTGATGCAGATGCTTACTAACCTGATTGACAATGCCATCAAGTTCAATCGTGATGAAGGAACCGTGACAATCGCCTTCGAACGCGCGCAGCGGGATCGCATCACCGTCACTGATACGGGAGAAGGCCTCGCCGGCCAGCATATCGACCGAGTGTTTGAACGGTTCTATCGGGTGGACCGCGCCCGATCGCGCGAACTGGGAGGCACTGGCCTGGGCCTGGCGATCGTCAAACATCTGGCCAGAGCGCACCAGGGCGAAGTTACCGTCAGCTCGCGTGTGGGCGAGGGAACTCAATTCACCATCGAGCTCCCATCTCTTCACACCGCCAAGCCGATTGCGCAAGCAACTTCAGCTGTCACTGCAAAATAGGACTAGTTGGAAAGAAACGGGTTATCGATCGCTTTTACCCGCGAGGCAGCTCGGACCCCGTTGGGCAATAGTTCTTCGGCGAGTTGCTTGAGGTAGGCCGGAATTTGCGTCATGACTATTTCTTCGGCGCCGGACCGGTAGCGATCGAGCAAGTGTAATTCGGCACTACAGAATTCGCAGTGTGCGAGATGGGCTTCAACAAACGCTTTTTCGCCACGCGAAACGCGTGATCGGCGGTAGGCCAGCAAGGTCTCTGACGCCGGGCAATGGGCGGACTTCCGGAAGATGTTCACAGGCAGAAATGGCATAGCTCGAACCTTAGTTATCCGCGAACCTGCCTCCCTTATACGACCAATAAACGATGTTTTCCATTTTCCGCCTTGTCATTTTACTCAGCATTTTCAATAAGTTGGCATAAATGTAAAAACTTGTTGCCCATTTTTGCAAATGTTGCTAAGATTGCTTCGGTTTGAGCCCGGTCAGTAAGTTTGCCGTGGCGCTCAAGGTGATAGCGAAAGCTAATCACATCCAGTTTCCCGCGCTGGCCGACACCAGAGGTCGGAACAAGCATCTTCTTTCCGGGATTGAAAAGTTAAACAATTTAGCTGTTGCGCACTGACCGAATCTCCTGGTTCTGTCGGAGTTGTACCCCTCACTCGAGCTCTCAGCAAAGTCAGTAACCACAGCTGGAAACAAAATGTGACTTTAGTCACTGCACTAGCCGCCAACTAGTTCGCACGCCGCTCTACATCTTATCGGGATCAAAAAAACAGTCGTGAAATCAATCACTCATAAGACCACGCCAGATTCTGCGGTCAACGCAGCGCAGGAAGTTACCCGCGCCAGCCGCGCCGCCGAGCGCAGCGCTCGCGCCGGTCACTGGGTCGAAAGCCTTCGCCAGTCAGATGTGAACCGGCTTTGGGCTGAGTTGCATCGCATCGTCAGCAATCATCCGCTGGTGCGTGCCTCGCGCAGCGCCGGACTGCTGATCGAGGAAGGCGCCACCAGTGCTTACACGGATCTGACTCAGGAGTTGTTTGTGCAGCTGCTGACAAAATCCCGCTTCCAGCATTATCTCGATACGAGCATGACCGATGCCGAGATTGAATGCGAGATCGGGCAGATCGAATTAACGAATTTGCTCACGGCTGAGCTTCGCAAGCGTCACCCCGAGAGTTACCGGCTGGCGCGCCGCATCTCGACGCTGATTCAATCCAGCGCAAATTTCCGCCGCTTCGACGGCGCCGGCGCGACTGAGGAATATCATCGCCGTCTCGCCGATCGCGTTTACGGCCTCAGCGAATGGCCCAACGGCAAGTCGGGCCGCAACTCGCACGAGATGGAACAGCGGGTCCATATGATTCCCGTCCGCCAGCGCGACACGCGCATGGTGGGGTGCACCGGTGATGCGCAAATCGTGATCAGCAATTCCGACCTCGAGGATCTGATTGTTTCCGTACTGGAAGCGATCGATGCTCCGGCGGACGTGCGTAGCTTGCGCAGCCTGGTGATGTCGCGACTGCCCGTCATGGATATTTACCTCGTGCCGCTGGGCGGAGACGAAGGCGACGGTGACGGTCCCCATTACGACCCGGCCGATCTGCGCGAGAATCCGGAGGAAAGCCTGCTCCGGCACGAGTCTGAGCGCGAAGCCGCAGGCTCAGTAGACAAGTTTTTGAAGAACCTGCGCGCCAACGTTCGCGGCAAGATCAAGCAATACAATCGCATGCTCGGGGTGCTCTGGCACTGCTATTTGAGCCCCGATCATGCCACGCAATTGGAAGTTGCCGCCACATTAGGCGTTTCTGACTCTTTGGTGTCCGACTATCGACGCCGCATCGAGCACGAGTTGCGCGCGCTGTCGTTTTCGGAAGTTGAAGAGGCGCGGATGTTCGAGTTGGCCCTGCGCGAACGCGTGCGCACCATGGTAGCGATGGGTGACGAAGAAGGTGTGGTGGTTTAGTAACGCTGAATTTGTCGCTCAACTTGAGAACAGTCAATTTAGCTCAGAAGCGCAGGCCCACTGCGCTTCTTTTGTTAGGTACCTGAAATTGAAATGCTGAGGCGGCGCATACAAAGTGACTATCAGCCGGTAACTCCCTCGGGCCGGCAACGTGAACGCGGCAATTCAACTTTCGCCGCGAAGCCAGCCGTGCCGGCAATCGATCGCTTCTCTGCTCAAGAGAAAACGCGGCCGGCGGATGACGTTCCGGGCCTGGCGCAATCGGGAACCATTCTCTTAAAGCGGGGTCACGCATTGTCTTACGCGTTCCTGTTTGCATTCACGCTTGTCTTATACGCGCGGCCGGCTGAGTTTTACCCGTCTCCGTTAACTTCTTCAATCGCTTTCATCCTCGCCCTGATCATGCTGGCCTGCTATATCCCGGCGCAATTGGCTCTGGAAGGCAACTTAACTTCGCGACCGCGTGAAGTGAATCTGGTTTTGCTCTTTTGCCTGGCGGGCCTGATGTCAATCCCACTGGCGCTTAACCGTGGCGTTGCCTGGGAGGAATTCACGGGTCCTTTTATTCGCTGCATAGTTGTGTTTATCGCGATGGTTAACGTGGTGAGGACTAAAGCGCGTTTGAAAGGACTGCTGCTTCTGGCCCTGGCCACCGGCGTTTGGTTAAGCCTGGGAGCCATCAACGACTATCGACTTGGGCTGTCAACGGTCGAGGGTTACCGCGTCACCGGCCGAGGCAGTGGCATCTTTGGAAACCCCAACGACATGGCGCTTTTTCTGGTTACCGTCGCGCCGGTTGCCGTTGCGTTGGCGTGCGATTCCAAAAGATTGGCCGGCAAATTGTTTTATGCGGGCAGTGCGATACTGATGTTTATTGCGATCGCTCTGACTTACTCGCGCGGCGGGTTCTTAGGCTTAGTGGTTGCGCTTGCTTTTTTCGCCTGGCGGGTCAGCCCACGTCGTCGGGGAGTACTCATTGTCGGCGGGTGCCTGGCCGTCGCAGCCTTTCTGGTACTCGTGCCCGGCTATTCAATCCGGCTGATTTCGATTGTCTTTCCCAGTCTGGATCCGGTCGGCTCGTCCGATGCCCGTCGTGGGGAACTGTTTAGATCAATATATGTCGCGCTCCGCCATCCGCTTCTCGGGGTTGGCATGGGTAACTATGCGTCTGAAATGTCGCATCGTGGCCAGGTTACGCACAACGCCTATACCCATGTAGCAGCTGAGATGGGAATGGCGGCGCTGGTCTGCTACACGATGTTCATAGTCACGCCTTTAAGAAAGCTCGGACAGATCGTCCGCGAGACCTTCGGCGTCAAACCTCATTCACATTACTTCTATCTGGCCATCGGACTGCAAGCATCACTGTTGGGTTACATGGTTTCCAGTTTTTTCGCGTCGGTCGCCTACCTTTGGTACGTCTACTACCTGATCGCTTACGCGGTTTGTTTGCGCCGGCTTTATGAATCCGAAACCGGAAGGGAAGTCGTGGTGAAGAAGCGATCCAAGGCAAGCGAGGCGCGCATGGCTCCCGTAATCAGCGACCATCGCGGAGTGGCAATGACATGAGCCTGAGAGTCTTGGCAGAGGTCATTCTTTGGTTGAGCGCCCTGGCGCTGATGTACACGTACGTCGGTTATCCGCTTCTGCTGGTGATCCTGAGCCGCCTGCGGCCGCGCGAAATCAGGCGCCGCGCCTTTGAGCCCAGGGTTAGTGTGATCATTACCGCTTACAACGAGGAGCGCGATCTCGCCGCCAAGCTGGAAAACACTTTTGCGTTGGAGTATCCGCGCGAGCTGCTCGAGGTAATCGTGGCTTCGGATTGTTCGACTGATCGTACGGACGAAATCGCACGCGCGTATGCTGCTCGCGGGGTACGTCTGGTGCGCCAGCAGCAGCGACTTGGCAAGACCTCAGCGCAAAACGTCGCGGTGGCGGAGGCGAACGGCGAAATCATTCTCTTTTCGGACGCGACCAGTCTCTACCAATCAGATGTGTTGCGGGTGATGATGTCCAACTTCGCGGATCCGGCCGTTGGTTGCGTGTCGGGCCGTCTGATTTATGTTGACCCGACCGATTCACGCGTCGGCCGGGGCGCTCAGTCCTATTGGAGTTATGAAACGTTTCTGAAACGGCGCGAGAGCCAGATCTTCTCGCTGATTGGAGTGTCCGGCTGTCTCTATGCCGTGCGCCGATCAGCTTATGTGCCGCTTTACCCCGAAGCGTGCAGCGACTTTATCATCGCCACCAAAATGGTCGAGCAGAACCTGCGGGCCGTCTACGAGCCGAAGGCCGTCTGCACCGAAGAGACCAACAGTCAAAGTCATAAAGAACTGAAGATGCGCGTGCGCGTAATTGCCCAAACCTTGACCGACCTGTGGCGTCATCGCGGGATGATGAATCCGTTTCGAAGCGGCTTTTATGCTGTGCAGCTTCTGTCGCACAAGGTGATGCGCTACCTCGTTCCGTTTCTTCTCTTGGCTATCCTCGCCGCGTCCGCCCTACTCTCCCGGCATTCAGTTTTTTATTTGATAGCCCTCGGCGCGCAGCTCGTTGGATATTTGGCCGGGCTTAGCGCGTTGGGCTTTGAGCGCGCCGGCGTGCGCAGTCGAATTCTCGCGCTGCCTCAATACTTCCTGCTCGCCAACGTCGCTTCGATGATGGCGCTTTACCAGTTTCTTCGGGGCGAGCGCTATGCGCACTGGGAACCCAACCGTGAGAGCGTCTCACCCCGCCCGTCGACAATCGCGTCAAATCTGTAAATCGAAAGTTCGTTTGAGGAAAAGATCAAATGTGTGGCATCGCCGGCTTTGTTAGCAAAGATGAGCATCGCGACTCGCGCGAAGCGAGCGTCGTGCTGGAAGCCATGTGCCGCGCGATTACTCATCGCGGCCCTGACGATCAGGGCACGCTGGTTAACGGCCGCGTTGCGCTCGGCATGCGCCGGCTGGCGATCATCGATTTGGCCGGAGGCCATCAGCCGATGTCCGGTTGCGACGCCGGGATCGCGGTCGTCTTCAACGGCGAGATTTACAACTATCGTGGCTTACAGCGCGAACTTGAAATGCGCGGCCATCGATTCAAGTCTCGCTCAGACACGGAAACGATTGTTCATGCTTACGAAGAGTACGGCGCCGGTTGCGTCGATCATCTGTCCGGCATGTTTGCGTTCGCAATCTGGGACGCCCGCGAGCGCCGGCTATTCATTGCGCGCGATCGCGCGGGCAAGAAACCCCTCTATTACACCACCACCGCCGACGGCACGCTGCTGTTCGGTTCTGAGTTGAAATCCTTCCGTGAGCATCCGGAATTTCGTAGCGAGATCAACATCGAGGCGCTCGACGCGTACCTCACATTTGGATATGTGCCCGACCCGCTGACCATATTTCAAAACGTGCACAAGCTGCCGCCCGGACATCACCTGACACTCAAGGACGGCCGGGTCGACATTGAGCAGTACTGGGATTTTCCTTACCAGCGACCACAAGAAAATCCGGCCGAGAGCGAAGAAGATTGCCTCGAGGAATTGCGTGCGTTAATGGACGAAGCGGTGCGCACACGCCTGGAAGCGGAAGTGCCCCTGGGAGCTTTTCTTTCGGGTGGAATTGATTCGAGCACGGTCGTAGGTTTGATGGCGCGGCACGCGACCCAGCCGGTTAAGACTTTCTCGATTGGCTTTCACGAAGACAGTTACAACGAACTGAAATACGCGCGGATCGCTGCGCAACGATTCGGCACGGACCATCATGAGTTCATCGTTACGCCCGATGTCTGCGAGATCGTTGACGACCTGGTCTGGCATCTGGACGAGCCTTTCGCTGATTCATCGGCCATTCCCACTTACATGGTTGCGAAACTCGCGCGCCAACATGTGACGGTTGCGCTGTCGGGTGACGGCGGCGACGAGCTCTTTGCCGGATACACCCGCTATGCAATCGATCGCAAACGCAACGGTTTCGCGCGCGTACCACGCGTGTTGCGCGAAAACGTGATGCAGCCCCTGGGCCGGAACCTTCCGCACGGTGCATGGGGGCGAAACTATATGCACAAGGTCGCGCTCGAGCCGTTCGATCGATACATCGAGGACGTTTCAGTCTTTACCAGATTGAACAAGCCTTCGCTTTACAGCAATGACTTGCGGCAAAAATTACGAGCGTCTGAGGCCGAGGCCCGGTTTCGCGAGTTCGCCGCCCGCGCGCGGGTCGATGGCTCACTTGATCCGCTGCTTTATCTCGACAGCAAGACCTACCTGCCTGGCGATATTCTGACGAAAGTCGATCGCATGAGCATGGCGGTGTCGCTGGAAGTGCGCGTGCCGCTGCTGGATCACAAGTTAATTGAATTTGTGTGCGAGCGAATTCCGTCAAGGATGAAGTTGAAGGGGCTGGAAACCAAACACATCCTGAAACGCGCGGTAAGCGATCTGGTGCCGGCCGAAATTCTGAATCGTCCGAAGCAAGGCTTTGGCATTCCCATCAATCGCTGGATCAACGAACAACTTCGCGATCGCGTGCGCAGCACGCTGACCGAAGCGCGCACCATGCAGCGCGGCTATGTCGAACCAGGCTATGTCAATCTGCTGCTTGATGAACACGAAAATGGCCGGCGCGATCATGCCACCGAGCTATGGGCGCTTTTCATGCTTGAACTTTGGCACCGGGCATTCATGGAAAGTTAAATGAGCGAACCAGAATCAGAACGACAGGAATCACTGAGCGCCCGCGCGGCATTGATGATGTGCGCCAAGACGCTGGCGTTCGGGTTTACGTTTGCCTTGCCGCTGCTGCTGGTGCGATGGCTGAGCCAGGAACAGTTCGGAATTTACAAGCAGGTCTTTCTTTTCGTTAACACCTCGTTCGCGCTTTTGCCGCTCGGCGTCGGCATGAGCGCGTTTTACTTTTTGCCGCGCGAGCGCGAGCGCCGCCATCAGATTGTCTTCAACATTCTGCTCTTCTACACATTCGTATCGGGACTTTTATGTTTGCTGCTGATCGCGCGGCCGGCGTTGTTGGCGACGCTCTTTAATAGCCCCGATATGACACGTTACGCGCCGTTAGTCGGTCTGGTCATACTCGCGTGGGTACTATCGTCTTCACTCGAGATGATCGCGGTTGCGAATCAAGAGATTCGCGTGGCAACCATCTTCATCATTGCCAGCCAGTTTACGAAAGCAGTGTTCCTGCTGACTGCCGCGGCCTTTTTCACGACCATCGAGTCTTTGCTTTATGCCGCGATGGTCCAGGGAATACTGCAGTCGATTGTGTTCATCCTTTACCTGCGCTCGCGCTTTGGTGCTTTCTGGCGCGGTTTCGAGTGGCGGGTAATGCGTAGTCAACTGGCTTACGCGCTGCCGTTCGGCCTCGCCTCAATAATCTTCCGGGCACTGGCTGAGCTGGATAACTATTTCGTTTCATATCGCTTTGGATCCGTCGGCTACGCAGTTTACGCAATTGGCTGTTTTGAAGTGCCATTGCTCGGTCTGCTGAGTGAGTCCATCTCGTCGGTAACCATTCCCCGTATTAGTCAGCTGCAAAGCGTAGGCAATCTTCGCGGCATGATTGAGCTGATTCTCAATCTGGTCCGGAAGCTGGCGTTGTTGTTGCTTCCGGTTTACGCCTTCTTGTTGGTCATGGGGCGCGATTTCATTACTATTCTTTTCACCGCCCAGTACCTCGAAGCCTGGCCCATCTTCGCCATCAATCTGACTTTGGTTCCCCTGACGATCATCACCTGTGCCTACGATCCGGTGATGCGGGCCCATCCTGAGCATCGGCATTTCCTGGTCAAACTGCGCTGCGCCCTGCTGGGGCTGTTCGTGATTTGCCTGTGGTTTGTGGTGCCCCGCTTCGGGATGTTAGGGGCAGTAACGGCGATGATTAGTGTGAACGTCATCGACCGCCTGGTGATTGCCGGCAAGGTAAAAAAGATTCTGGGCCTCAATCGGCGTCACTTTCCATTACTTAAAGAGGTGGGCAAGGTCGTGCTGGCGGCGCTGATCGCCGCGGCTGTTACGGCCGGTACTCGCATCGCCTGGTCTCAGGCCAGACCTGTTGTCGCCTTCGCAATTTGCGGCGCCGTCTTCTCGGTCGTGTACCTGACCGCCACCTTATTGCTTGGTGTCATTACTCCCGAGGAACGCGGCGCGTTCTGGCGCCAGTTCATTCGTTTACGAAGGCTGAGCGGGCCGCTGGCCCGGACCTCAGACGCTTAGAGGATATGTTTATGACTTCTCGCAAACGCAGAAGTGAACTTTTTGGACGGACCCTCGAGATCCTGATCGAACAGCCAAACGGTCTCGCGGCTGGGGACGTGTTTCAACTCATAAAAGAGAGTGGCGCGGTGAGCGAAGAAGAGTTAACCACTCCCCCCTCGCGATCAATGCCACGGTTCCAGGAACTCGTGTGGCTCAGCACGGTGGCTCCGGCCAAAGCTGGCTGGCTGCAAAACGATCCTGAGTGTTGGATGTTTACTGATGAAGGCAAGCGTCAGTTTCACGCTGTCGGTAGTGCCGAAGAATTCATTTCGCGCGCCGCGTCCCAATCGGCGAAGGGTTGGCTGTCTGTTCAAATGCCGGAACTGTATTCGTTCCTGGGCAAGTCGGCCGACCGTTTGATGACAGAGTTCAAATTACTGCGACGAGTTGGCGGGCGCGAATTGCTGGCGAGGACTATCGGGCTTACGCCTTCCTGGGAAGACGCATTGCCCGTGCAATCTCCGCAGCTCTTTGTCCTGCCGGACTTGTCCTTTGCCAGCTCTTCCGAACTGCAGGATTACCTGAAGGCAGCGGGCGTGAGTTTCGCCAAAGGCGGGCACGCCATCTATTTGTCCCCCGACGCGCTGAAACAGACCGCCTTCCGCACGCTGGCAGAGCACTATCCTGACAACGCGGGTCTGAAGATCGTCAACAGTCCCGGAGGAATCGGCAACGGCCACTACGTTCGCAACGGCTACGGGAACGGCCGGGGCCAGAGCAAGCTGCAAAAGAATCTTATTTACGATCATCAGCGGCTGACGCTTGTCGCAAATTTGCTTTTCACTCACAGTGTCGGGCCCAGGCTTTACGATTTGGTGGAACTCGACTGCGGCGGGACCCGATGGGTTGGTTATGTAATAGAACATGTCAGCGGGCAAACTCCTTCGCCCAACCAATGTGACGAGGCCCTCGGTCAGATGCGCGCCCTGGAAGAATCCGGTCTGATTCTGAATAACATGCCCGACGGTTGGGAAGACGAAGACTTCCGCAGTCCCGACTGCAACGGCAATGCGCTGGTGGACGATTCAGGGCGGGTACAGTACGTTGATTTTCAGAATTTTATTCTTACCGGATACGAAAACTTCTTGCGCCAGCTCGCCCTTGAAGCTACTGAAAAATCTCATTTCGGAGAAACGACACTCTGGCGCGGGGGACGTCGCTATCTTTATCAGTCCGTTCCCGGCGTGGCTTTACCGGCAAAGCGTAATCCAGAAGAGCGCATGAAGGTCGTCCGCGAATTGTTGAACGAGGCGGCCGTTTCGGTTGAGGGCCGCCTGGTCCTCGATGTGGGCTGCAACATCGGGGGCATGATGGCGCAGTATCTGAAACTTGGCGCGCGCTGGTGTCACGGGTGGGATCGCGCCGGTTTGACGCCGCATACTGAGAAGCTGCTTTTCGCGCTGGGCTGCACACGGTTCAGCACTACCGGTACCGACATCGATCGTGACCGGGACCTCGCGGCTGACTTGCCGCCTTTTCTGGGCGGTTCGCTGGATGGTTGTGTGATCTCTTACCTCGCCGTGCGCGGTCATCTCGGTTGGCTCAACGCGCTGGGAACAATTCCGTGGTCGTTCCTCATCTATGAAGCCCACGAGGGCGAAAGCAAAGCCAGCTTTGACAAGCATGTCGACGAGCTGCTCAAGCTCACCGGCGTTCGCGTAGCCGCATCAACTACCTACATGGATGGCGACAGCGACGAGCGTCTCGTTGCTATCTTGACGAGGACCACGAACTGATGAGCGTTTCAGTTTCAGCATTCGATCAATACGCCCGCGGCGCGTGGGAACGCTTTGTCAAAGACCCCGCGAGGGCGCGAGCGTCTCTCGACGCGTTGCAGGGAATAAAAGTCGAGCGCGTGCTGGATGTTGGCTGTGGGGCCGGGCATGAACTGCTGCCTTTCGCCCGTGAAGGCGCTTTTGCTGTTGGGCTGGATTTGGCGCCCGAAGTCGGTCACGCCGGCCGCCAACTTTTTGCCCAGCAAGATCAAGAAGCAAACGTTGCGTTCATTCGCGGAGCGGCCGAGAGAATCCCATTTCCTGCCGGCGCATTCGATCTGGTGATTTGCCGCCTGGTGCTTCCCTATACCGATAACGCGCGTGCTTTAAAGGAATTTGCACGAGTGCTGCGTCCCGGCGGTGCGCTCCTCCTTAAGATTCATCACGCCCGGTACTACTTCCAGGAATTCGGCCAGGCCCTGATGGCGCGAAGAGTCCTGAACATGATTCATGCGGCGCGTGTCCTACTAGCCGGCGCGACCTATCACCTCACCGGCACGCAACCCCGCAGTAATTTTCCGAGCAGCGAAACGTTTCAAACGCGTTGGCTGCTGAATCGCGAGGCGGAACGGGCAGGACTAAGGATTCAGTCTCGCTTACCTGATGCGAATTACCTCACGCCTTCGTTTCTGATCATCAAGCAGGTTGAGAGGGGTGAATGCAAGAAAGACGGACTATTGGCAGTTTTCTAAGAAAAGGAAGCACTTGCCGGCTGAGAACGGGAGACAAGTAGTGCGAAGGAAAGTCTTACTAGTTGAGCTTAACGAAGTGACCTGGAACCTGATCGATCCCTTGATCGAGCAGGGCAAGTTGCCGACCTTTGCGCGTCTCAAGCGTGAGGGAACATGGGCTGCTCCGTTGAGCGTTGATTTGCCGCCACACCTTGAACCGTGGATTACCTGGACGACTCTCTACACGGGCCGGCCGCAGTCGGATCACAATGTCTTCTTTCTGCAACAACCGCCCGAAACGATTCGCGCCAAACGCATCTGGGAAATCTGTGACGAGGCCGGCCTGAGCGTGGGAGTTTACGGAAGCCTGTGCTCGTGGCCGCCGCGGCAGGTGAAAGGCTTTTATGTGCCCGACACGTTTGCTCCCAATACCACGACTTATCCTGAAAGTTTGCAGCCGATCCAGAAACTGAATCTCACCTACACACGCTCGATACGTTTGCCGGCGGATGAGGATGGCTTGTTATTTAAGGCGAAGCTGGGCGCCCAACTTCTCAACCTTGGTCTGAGTGCGAGCACCATGACCAGGATTACGCGTCAGTTGGCATTCGAGCGTTACCGGCCGCAACAGCGTTGGCAGCGAGTGGCTTTGCAGCCTTTCACCAATTTTGATTTCTTCAGCCGCCTCTATCGCCGTCACCGGCCTGATTTTGCTTCGTTTCATACGAATCACGTGGCCCATTACATGCACACCTATTGGAAGGCCATGCAGCCCGACCTTTTTCTACAGGAGACTACGGAACAAGAGAAACAGGATTGTGGCGGCGCTATCGAACATGGATATCGTACCGCGGACGAATTACTAAAACGCATGATGGATCTGCTGGACGATCAAACCGTAATGGTCGTGGCTTCCAGCATGGGCCAAAAACCATTTGTGACGCCGCTCAAAAAGGGGAAGCGCATCGGCCAGCTCCGCTCGCTGGATCGTCTGGTGGAAATTCTCGGCGCCGAGGGCCGCGTGCGCACGCTCTCGACCATGTCTGATCAGTTCAATCTCTACCCGGATTCGTCCGCGACGAAAGAGCTTTTGTGCGAACGTCTGGGGGCGGCCTATGTTGATTCATCTGATCACCCGATGTTCTATGTGACCGCAGTCGAAGACAGCCTCACCGTTACGCTCAGGCATTACGATGAAACTTCGCCGGACTCAATTTGTGTCTTTCCGCATCGAGGAACTGATCAATCCTATCGATTCGAGGACCTGGTTTACGCGACCGGCATGGTCAAGTCTGGATGCCATGATCCGGTGGGGACCCTGATGCTTTACGGCCGGAATATCTCACGCGGCCTGAATATCTCTGAATGCACAAATCTCAATATTGCGCCCACGCTGCTCACGTTGGTGGGCCTGCCGATTCCGGACGAGATGAAGGGGCGAGCTTTGAGTGAAGCCTTCGAATAACGAAAGCCGATCATCTTCACGTCAATATGCGACCAAACGTTCTCATAATGGTTCCCAGTTTTCACCAGGGCGGCAGCGAGCGCCAGGGTGTGCAATTGGCGCGACTTCTCTCCGCGTCCGGAGATGCTCGCGTGACGCTCGCGTGTCTCGAGCGTGAGGGTGTTTTGTTGCCCGAAGCCATGCAGCTCGGACTGGGCGAGTTGCCGGAGTTCCCCCTCAACAGTTTCTATGATCGCAACATGCTTACTCAGCTGCGACGGTGCGTGGCGCTGCTCAAAACGCAGGCAATCGACGTCGTGCAGACGTTTGATTTTTACACGAATGTCTTTGGGCTGACGGCCGCCACGCTGGCGCGCGTTCCTTTCCGCATTGGTGCGCGCCGCGAGAGCGAAGGTCATCGCACGCCGGCGCAAAGGTGGATTGAACGGCGCGCTTTTTCGTTGGCGCATGTAGTGGTTGCCAACGCGGAAGCTGTACGACAAGAGTTGATTCGCGACGGTGTGCCTGCGTCAAAGATCGCCACCATCCACAACGGCATGGACATGAGTCGCGTGGTACCGAGCGCGAATCTGGACCGCGCGGGCCTGCTGGCGTCAGTGGGCTTGCCGGCGGCGCCCGAACGCCGATTCGTAACCATCGTCGCCAACCTGCGCTCGTCTTATAAAGATCAACCGACGTTTTTGAAAGCCGCGCAAAGAGTGACCAAGGCCGTGCCTGATGCAGCTTTTGTGCTGGCGGGTGAAGGCCCGCTGATCGAAGACCTGCGCGTGATGTCCCGTGAACTCGGAATCGAAAGTCAGACCTTTTTTCTTGGCCGTTGCATGCGCATAGCTGACTTGCTGGCCGTGTCCGAGGTGTGCGTGCTGAGCTCAAAAGATGGCGAAGGTTTCTCGAACGCCATCGTCGAGTATATGGCCGCCGCGCGACCCGTCGTGGCCACCGACGTTGGCGGCGCAAGCGAGGCGATTATCACCGGCGAAACAGGTTACATCGTACCGGCCGGGGACGATGAAAAGATGGCCGCGCGGATCATAGAGCTTTTGTTAGAGCCGGACCGTGCGCGTGCCATGGGCGAGCGCGGAAAACTGGTTGTCCAGGAAAAGTTTTCCTGCGAAACGCAGCTTGCGCGAACGCTTGGATTATATGAGCAGCGGTTGACCCGCACGGCCGTCACCGTTGGGTCGAGCGGTGATTTGGTGCGGGGAGAAAGAGCTTGAGATGACGCCCACCCGTCGATCGCAGTTTTTCAAATTTCTCCGGCGCCGCGTCAGCGTTGTGCTGTTGTTGTTTCTCGCCTGGTCCTTTGTGGCCTGGGGTGCGGCCAGGGCCCTGGTCGTGCGTTCGCAGTTGCCGCATGCGGATGCGCTCGTGGTGCTGGCAGGCTCGGCCACTTATGTCGAGCGAACACATCGCGCAGCCGAACTTTTTTCCCACGGGGTCGCGGCCAAAATCGTATTGACCAATGACAACGTGCCCAGCGGATGGTCAGCGTCGCAAGAGCGAAATCCGCTCTTTGTCGAACTGGCGACTGAAGAACTCAAACGGCATGGCGTGCCCGCTGACAAGATCGAAATTGTGCCTGGCTTCGTATCCAGTACTTACGACGAAATAACGCGTGTGCGTGAATATTCGGCCGGGCGTGGGTTGCGATCGATTGTGGTCGTGACTTCTGCTTATCATTCGCGGCGCGCCTGGTGGACGCTGCGTCATGTCTTTCGTGGCAGCGAGATCGCCATTGGATTAGAGACCGCCACGCCCGGCCAGCAATCGCCATGGCCCTCGACCTGGTGGTGCTACAGAGTTGGCTGGCAAATGGTCCCGGTTGAATACGGGAAGATGGTCTATTACTGGCTGAGGTATTGAAGATGATGAGTTCACACGCGGTTGAGATTGCTCAGGGTGCCCGGTTCGAGTTCGGCAAGAACTGGTCACGATTTCTCGTCGACCTGAATGACCGGCGCATCGCCCGCGCCGAAGAGTCGCTACAAGAAATGTTGGAGATCACCGACTTGAAGGGCAAGTCCTTTCTGGATATCGGCTCGGGCAGTGGACTTTTTAGTCTCGCCGCGCGCCGGCTGGGCGCCCGCGTTCACTCATTCGATTACGATCCGCATTCGGTGGCCTGTGCCCGGGAACTCAAAAGCCGGTACTTTGACGGCGATCAGGAATGGACTATCGAGGAAGGGTCGGCGCTCGACGAGGAGTACATCAAATCTCTCGGCACTTTCGATGTAGTTTATTCATGGGGTGTGCTGCATCACACAGGCGAGATGTGGCGAGCGCTGGAAAACGCCCAACTGCCGGCTAAAGCCGGCGGCAAACTGTTTATTGCGATTTACAACGATCAGGGGAGCAAGAGCCGGCGCTGGAAATGGATCAAGAAAATGTATAACGAGGCGCCGCGTTTTCTGAAAATTCCGATCGCGCTCGCCGTCATGGTGCCGGAAGAAATGAAGGCGGTGCTGCGCTCGCTAGTGCTACTAAACCCAGCCGAGTATTTGCATCGGTGGACGCGCTACGATACGAACCGGGGCATGAGCCGGTGGCGCGATATCGTCGATTGGGTTGGCGGCTATCCTTACGAAGTGGCAAAACCGGAAGAACTCTTCGACTTCTATCGCGCGCGCGGGTTTACTTTGACGAAAATGAAATGCGGCGGCGTGGGCCTGGGATGTAACGAGTTTGTCTTCGTGCGCAACGTCTGAAATCAGCTGCGCGCACAATCAGTCGCCTGCCCAACTATCATCTGGCGCGAGCGTTCGCACCAAGCGCGGGCAATGGGGTGCTGACGTGACCACTTCCCTCGGCGCCTTTCCTGATTTTCGTGACGATCCGCCGGGCAGTGCGCGCCAGATAACGAAGCAGCGCGTGGCTGCGAATCAGGACGTAGTTCGGCAGCGTCTTTCGAAGCACCACAATCGAAACATCCTCTGTCTGCACGTTTCCGAATCGCCGTTTGTAATCCGCATCGCCCATACCGAAATTCAGGGTAGCGGGCGGCTGATGATCGCATAAGTCCTGGATCAGCAGGTGAAGTAGAACAGTTCCCGGCGAATATTCTGATAACTCACGGTCATAGCCCAGCTCAACATAATGGAATACGCCATTGAACTGATGGCCGACCACAAAAGCGCAGGCGCGGTCGCCGGCTTTCAAGAGATAACTACGCATCAAACCGGCCGCGGCGAGGCGCTCGCCCCAAACGCGGTCGTCATCTGAGTCATTGATACGAGTTCCAAGGATCTCGTGTTGCCATGACTTCCGGCTCACCTTCACAGCTTCCGACAGGAACGGGCCAACTTGATTTGCGAGATCGATGCGAGTCAGTTCGAGTTCGCCACCCGCGGCTTCCGCCAGCTTCTTAGCCTTCTTTTTTAACGTTGATCGTGTCTTGGAACTCATCCGAGAGAGATACTCGGCAGAGCTCGCCGGAATTTGCAGCATGTGCCAGGGCCGAGATCCACCCGGAGCATAGACGAAGTGACTGGTGCGCCAGGTATCAAGTGCACGCTTCACAAAGGAATTGTCCGCGGGCACAGTGTCCATGTATGCACAGTCAACTCGAGCTTCAAACAGCAGATCAAGAAGCTGAGAGCTGATCGCAGGATCACTTGGTAACATGGGCACGCTGCCGAGAACGTGAGCCGCCTTTAGCTGGCGGGTGATTATCGGATACCTGCCTACATAGTATTGGAACGGGTGATCCTTAAAGAGGACCGGCGCGAGGCCCACCACTTCCCCATCCCGATCATAAGCCACGACGATTCCCAGTTCTGTCGGCGAGTATTTCGACCGCAGTAAATCGAACCAAACGGCGGAGCTGTAGATCGCATTTATGTTTTCTGATTTTTCAACGAGTCCGGCCCATCGCGTTCGTAAACGAGAATCGTCCCATTCCGCGGGCTGCCGCAAAATCGAGAGCCGGTAATTGAAATCTTTGTTTTGTGCGATCATTGCGAGTCTTGCTGTCTTATTCTTCGCGCCCAAAAATCATCAGTTGCCATCCGGGACACTTCAAATCCAGCCTTCAGAAAAGCGCGCGCCGATGAGACGTTATTCAAATCGATATGCGCCTCAACGCACTTCGCTCCGTCTCGAAACATTTCCTGTGAAATTTGATCAAGGAGATGCCGTGCAACGCTCCTGCCTCGATAGTTCTCATGAACAAAGACCAGCGGAATGATGCCGGTATTGCTGCCGGCCGGGGCCCACGCGAACGGCTGAGGCAACGTGGAAACATTCAGCGCGCCGACCTGTGACGCTAAACCGACGGGTCTCGATCCATTCAAGGGTTCTCCGGAACCACGCTTAACTTTATTTTCAAATCTCATCTTCAGGCCTGTCCATAGTAATTCGGGAAGATGGTTTGGATGCGTGCGCGCGAACAGGCGCCAGAAACTTGGGCCAAGCGTATGGCCAAATACAAACCCGGCATAGGCGCCGTCGACGTGAGCCGTCAACAGGTACACCTGGCTCCGGCTGGCAATCCATCGGCGGGCGAGCGTCCCCAATAGTCTCTGACTGAGACGCGGAATGGGATCGTCAAAATAATCGCGGCGCAGAATGCCGGCTATGACTTCGTGGTCAAGGCAGCGCTGGACCTCAACGCGACCTGGATTCTTTCTTGAATGTAGAACTGCACTCATTCTGGAAACTCTTACTTTATGGAGTCTAAAGCTGAAGAGAGATCGCAATTTCGCGCGACAAGCTGGGGAAGTAAAACCTCAAGCATTTCGCCTGCGTAACGGTGGTCGTCATGCAGTAGCACGATGTCATTGGCTGATGGTTTTGCGGTCAGCTCTTTGACCAGCCGTTCCGCTGCTGTGCGGGCTTCGGCAGCGTTTTTCAACTCCCAATCATTACCGTTGGCAGACCACAGCACAGTGGTAAGTCCCAACAGCCGCGGCGCAATCAAGCTGGTGAGCGAAAAAGTCCCGAGAGGTGGTCGAAAGTATTTGGGAGTGTGGCCAGTAACCTGCTCAATTGTCTTCTGACACTCTTTGAGGTCCTGGAGATAGACGCCAAATCTGTGCTGCCGTTCAAGTGGATGCGAATAGGAATGGTTTCCCAGCGCGTGACCCTCAGCGAGTATTCTTTCCAACAGGTGGGGCGCGCGATGAATGCGTGCGCCCACGACGAAGAAGATAGCTCGGGCTTTATATTCCTGGAGTAAGTCTAAGACGATCGGGGTCGATTCCGGGTGGGGTCCATCGTCGAACGTCAACAGCACGGCATTCTTTAGACCGCCGTTAAGATGCGCCCAGGTTAAAGACTGCTTGATCGCAAGCTTTGTGTTGGTCAGATTGATCATAAGCTCTCGGTCACGTCTGTTGACACTCAAATAACAATCCTAATTCGGCTGAGCTTTCCAATCGCGGCGCCGACTGGTGTGCGGCAGACAAGTGAGGGCATGTAGTACGGAAGTCTCCAGGCTCTCGGCACGTGAAAACGCGTCAGCAGTTCACGCGCTTGCCGCCATTCGCCCCAATAGCCAAGCATGCAGGCGGTTTTCATGGCGCGAATTGCCAACACGCGGGCCAGCAGCGGACGAAGCTGGGCCGGACAGGACTGCTCGACATCTTCGGGATGAACCAGAAACGGTTCGATTGGCCGTGCGGCGCGACGAGTTTGGGTTGCGCCGGAAGCTTCGAAATGAATGCGCGTGAGCGGTTTCAGATTGAGCACGACGGGTTCGTTGAGCAGGACTTTTAACCACAGATGCGCGTCTTCCCCGTAAAGGCATCGATCACGCTCGTAGAATCCCTGCCAACGGCGCACCGCATCTGTTCTTGCCACCGTCGTGCAGGGAGACATATAGGCAAGGGTAGCAACGACCAGCCCGGGTTTGGTGGCCGGGGTGATGCGCGAGATGCCATCAGTCAGTCCTCGCGATCGCCAAAGTGGCTCACTCGACTTGCCAGCGGGGAAGGCAAAATAGCCCGAGGTCACCGCTGCCGCTTCCGCATGTTGGTCGAGTGATTGAATGGCCCGCGCTAAATAATCCGGCAGCCATTCGTCATCAGCGTCGAGAAATGCCAACAGCTCTCCACGGGCTTCGGCGACGCCGCGGTTGCGGGCTGCGCCGGGGCCCGCGTTGCTTTGCTTTATGATCCTGATGCGCTGATCATCAAGATTCTCAACAGCCTGCGGGCCGCCATCGCTCGATCCGTCGTCCACTACTATCACTTCAAAATCCGCAAACGATTGCGACACGACAGAGCGAAGCGCGCGCTCAATGAAACGCGCTTTATTGAACAGCGGGATGATTACAGAGACGCGCACGGCTAAGCAGATGTTTGAGAATCCCGGCAGGTCGGGACAGTGACCGGATCGATGTGTGAACGTTGTGTGTAAGAGCTCTTCTCGAGAGCTCGGGGTTCCGACACAAGTTCCCGGTAAACCCGAATTAGTGATTGAGCGTACCTGGCTGGTGAGAAATGATCCGTAACGTGTACTTTCGCGGTTGAGCTCAGCGTTTCGGCCAGGTCGGCGTTTGTCAGGACTTGATAAAGAGCTTGGGCCATTGCTCCGGGATCGCGCGGAGGGATCAGCAGCGCGTTCTCTCCGGAAGTTGCGATTTCCGGGACGCCACCCACACAAGTTGCGACTACAGGAACGCCGGCTGCCATTGCCTCCAGCAAAACATTTGGGGACCCCTCACTGTGCGAGGGCAATGCGAGGGCGTCGGCAATAGCGTAATAAGGAGCGACGTCACTAACGGGACCGGCAAAGATCACAGAATGGTTAAGCTCTCGTTCGCCCACCGCACGCTGCAAAGCCTGCTGCTCGGGACCTTCGCCCACGATCAATAACTTAAAGCTCAATTCTGAATCCAACTTGCGCACTATTGTCAGTGCTTCGATCAGATCGCGGTGACCTTTTTCGCGAGAGAGACGGCCCACTGAAAGCAACACCCGCTCGTCGTCGGCAATGACAAACTTCTCTCGCAGCGCTTTCTGCTCGGCGCGGTTCACGAGTCGCGGTGAGATCACCGAGTTGTGGTTGACGACAACGCGCTTTCTTTCCACGCCGCTGTGAACCAGTTGCCTGGCGAACTCTTCGCACACGGTAATCACACACGCGGCGGACGGCAGTGACCATCGATTAATCTGATTGTAAGCGCGCATCCTCAAATCAGTTGTGGTGTATCCGTGATGATAAGCAATCCATGGGTATTTCTTTCCGAGGCCCGCGAGTTTGATCAGAAAATGGGATTTGATCATGTGAGTCTGAATAATGTCAGGAGTGCGTAGCCTCACAATTTCGCGCAGTTTTTCCACCACCTTTGTATCAAAGCGGAACCGCTCGGGAATCACGTCAACTGTCACCCCAGCCTCGCGGGCTGCCGTAACGAAGGCATTGGGCGTGGCCTGATCATCGGAAACGTTGCCATTTGCGCCGGCTCGATCAAACGTCACGATCGAAACTTCAACGGCCGCAACCCCTCGGTCGCAGAAGTCAGGGGACTGCATCAGCCGGCAAAAGTTAAGAAGGTTCTTGGCTGGGCCGGTGACCGTCGTTGCTTCGATTACACACAGAATTTTGATTGTGGGCTTCATCGGCAAAAGCGAGAAAGTATTGAGGAGCTGACGACTCGAGGAGTGGTTCGTTATGAAGCTTCCCAATATACAACTTAGAAGCAATAACCGGCAGATTCCAGAGGACGGGACCTAATGACTCCCAGAATCGATAATAATGGCTGCTCGAGCGAAAATCTATAGCCATTTCCTGCGCACCCGGACATGGACAATTTTCGTCACTTCTGCGTCATCTCCGCAGCTTTTGGAAGGCTTAGCAAATTCCCCTTCTGTGAAATATCTCGCCTCACAGTCGAGCGTTTTTGTATAATATTCGCGGCTTGCGCCCTGGTCTTTCCCGCACTCCAACCTTATTAGCCTTTTCCTGCAAACAATGCTGCCTCGAACCAAAACGCCGGGTTCCATGTCGATCTTGACTGTCTGTGCAGTCCTGTTCTTGCCTGGGCTACTCGCGTTGAAGCCGGGAGGCATGCAAGCTTTTACAGACACCAAGACAACCGAAACGGATGCAGTTCAAAGCGACCCGCTGAAGGCGCCGCGCGTGCCCTATCCCAAGCCAACGTTGCAGCGTCCGGCACGCGCCGGCGACAAGTTCATCGATCCGGCTTTCGGAACAGAGGTCATGCGCGCGACCGACGAACGCGACGACCCGGTTAGTTTGAGCACTTACTATTCGCACTGGCCGACTTTCAACTCGAATAACACCTACATTCTGGTAAGGAAAGGCTTGGGAGGGGACGCGCTGGTTAAGCCTTTCGATGCGGAACGCTTCACAGTCAGCCGCGGCCATAAGCCTGGCCCCGTTGATATACCCGGTAAAGGTGCGGTGGCCGTGAATCTCGAAAGCGCGATCTGGCATCCGTCTAATCCTGAATTGCTTTACTGCTTTACCGGTTATACCGGGGGCGGCATGCGGCTCTACACCTACAATGTCGTCACGCGTCGGTACTCGCTGGTAAAAGACTTTTCAGCTTTGGGTACTCCGAATGATTATCTATGGGAAATGTCCATGAGCAGTGACGGAGATGTTTTTGCCTGGAGCCAGATGCGTGCCGGCCGCAAAGATAATCCGCTTTACTATCTCGTGTGGCGAAAGAGCACAGACAAGGTGCTTTATCACACGCCTACAAACGGCATCATGAAAGTCAGACTGGACAAGAGCGGCCGGTACCTGGCGTTGCAATATGCGAACTTTCAGGCGAATCAAACAACCAACGCGTATCTGACACTGGCTAGCGGCCAGATTGATCCCACCAGGTGGAACGCTGCAGACTCTCCCACGGGTCATGGAGATTTGGGAAGTGGGTTTATTGCCGGCTTCGACAACTGGGCAGGCGGAATTAATCGGCGCTGGCTCAACGATGTTCATGCGCCGCAGGTCGTCTTTCGTTTTCAGGACTCGCGGGGAACTACCGATTGGACCAACGATGTTCATGGCACGATGTTGGCCGAAAACGAAGACTGGATTACGTTAGGAACTTATCATGATCCCGCCGCCACTTTGCCCAGCACCGGCGTGTACACGGATCTCATAATGCAGGTAGCTTTGGATGGGAGTGGTCGTTGGCGCAGAATCTGCTACACGCGATCCTCAATCGACAATCGGAGCGACACGACGGGTTACTGGGCGATGCCAAAACCTACAATTTCTCGAGACGGGCGGTTCATAGCCTTCACTTCAAATTGGGAGAAAAGCGGACGATTCGATGTCTTCATCGCTCGGATCACGCCGGCCCCCATTCTTTCCAGGCCGACTCGGCGCCGGACACACGACTGACATGCTCAAGAAGCTGAAGCAGACAACTCTCGCCTCGCTCAAAGGATCCGGGGCCTTCAAGCTGGTGGAAAACAGCCGGTGGCGACGACAGCGGCTGCTGATTCTTGCGTATCACGGCATCTCGATGGATGACGAGCACCTCTGGAACCCCGCCCAGTACATTTCACAGGAACTTTTCCGGGACAGACTGAACTTGATTGCGGAATCCGGCTGCACGGTCTTGCCTTTGGCCGAGGCGGTGCGCCGTTTGTATGCCCGCGACCTGCCCGAGAGATCCATAGTGCTTACTTTTGATGATGGCACGTATGATTTTTATCTTCGCGCTTACCCGCTGCTAAAGGAGTTTAATTACCCAGCCACGCTTTACCTTACGACCTTCTATTCACAATACAACCGGCCGGTGTTCGATGTGTGCTGCTCGTATCTACTTTGGAAGGGCCGCGAAAGAAACCTTGATCTGAGCGGCCTGGTTGGTCAGGACGTAAACTTTAATCTGTCATCTGAGCGGGAACGGACTACAGCTTTCGAAAAGATAAAGCGGTTTTCACATGAGCAAAAGCTTTCCGCCGCAGACAAGGATGAATTGCTGGCGACGATCGCTCGGAAACTCGGCGTGGACTATGACAATCTGGTTTCGCGCCGGCTTCTGCAGTTAATCAGTCCTGCCGAAGTGAAGAGCCTGGCCGCTGATGGCATCGACGTGCAGCTGCACACACATCGTCACCGCACTCCGACGGATCGCGAGTTGTTCCTGAAAGAGATCGAGGACAATCGGAACTTCATTACCGAAATTACCGGCGCGTCACCGTCCCATTTCTGTTACCCAAGTGGAAATTGGAGCCGCACCTTCCTGCCGTGGCTAAGTGAAGCCGGCATTGAATCAGCCACCACCTGTGAAATCGGGTTGGCGACTCCCCAGTCCCATCCTTTGCTGCTGCCCAGACTTGTCGATGTGTCGGGCCTATCGCCCATCGAATTTGAGGGTTGGGTAACCGGAATATCGACAGCGCTGCCTCGCCGACAATGACCGGAACCGATAACCAGAACAGAAATTATTCACAGATATTCGGAACTGCCCGCGAATTCGTACTTTCTTGCCAGTGGCGGGCCTCCGGACTTCGGCCGCAGGGGTTTTTTGGGTTCCTTTCAAGCTGGCGGCCCTTATTCCCCGGCCCGCACCCATAAAAGCTTCGTTAGCAGAGATTGCCCCTCAGATAACGACGCAAGACAAACCGCATGAGTGTCACCATTTCCCGCAACTATTACAAAGCCTTAGCTCTGGCTGCCGCATTGGCTTTTGTGTATTTCGCCATGCTGGTAAAGCTCAGCCGCGATTGGTGGAGCGATGAGAACTATTCGCACGGCCTTCTGATTCCGTTCATCATCGGTTTCATCATCTGGCAGGAGCGACGCCGGTTTACACAGGACAACGCGCCACGCGCCACCTGGTTCGGAGCCATCGGCATGGGCTTTGCGCTGATTGGCCTATGGGCCGGCACCGCCGGTGCTGAGCTGTTTGTCCAACGCGCATCGCTGGTGCTGATGCTGGCGAGCCTCGCGATTTATTTCTTCGGAGTTCGCATTGTGCGGATTGTAGCTGTGCCCCTGTTTCTGCTGGCGCTCGCGATTCCGATTCCGCAAATAATCTTCAATCGCATTGCTTTTCCGCTTCAGCTATTCGCGTCACGTTGCGCGGTGGCTGCGATGTCCTTTTTCGAGATTCCGGTGCTGCGCCAGGGGAATGTGATCGAGTTGATGCCACTGGGCGCGAAAGAGCCTAAACGACTGGCCGTAGTCGAAGCCTGCAGTGGGATTCGATCGCTGATGACGCTGGTCACGCTGGCAGTCGTCTATGCCTATTTCACCAGACCCAAGAGCCCGTCGAATCCTGAGAAGGACTCTGGAAATCGTAGCAATACACTAAAGTTTTTAGGAAGTTTTGTGTTTTGGCGATCTTTGGTTTTGGTCGTCGCCGCCGTGCCCATTGCGATTCTGACCAACGCTGCGCGCGTCAGCGGCACCGTCGTACTGGCTCACTACTATGGAACGAAAGTGGCCGACGGGTTCTTCCATTCGTTTTCAGGATGGGTGATTTATATCGTGGCTGCCGCGTTACTGTTTGCCACCGGGTGGGCGCTGGATCGCTGCGCGAGAATCTCTCGCAAGAAACCCGCCGTCCAACGATCGCTTCCCGTTCCGCACGTTCGCGAAGCTGATGCATAAGAAAATGTTCAATTCTGGATTCGAAAAACGGTATTGGATCTTGCTGGTGGCCCTATTGCTCGGAGGTGTGGTGATAAATGTTTGGGGAAGCGCCGGCGAAGCCAAAGTTGCGCGCGAACCCCTGAAGAGTTTTCCGAGCCAGATAGGCAAATGGAAACAACAGGGTCCGGACATGCGCTTCGACGCCGAAACTGAAAAAGTTCTGCGCGCGGATGATTACATCTCCCGCAGCTATACCGCTCCTAACGGCCGGATGATTTCGTTCTACGCCGGTTACTACGCCTCGCAGCGAACGGGCGCGACTTATCACAGTCCGCTGAACTGTTTGCCGGGCGCCGGCTGGGTGATGACCGACATGGGGCGCATTGCGATCCAGCCTGCCGGTGATCGCGCCCCGTTTCAAGTGAATCGATACCTGGTGCAAAACGGTAACGAGAGGGCCCTCATGCTGTACTGGTACGAAGGCCGCGGGCGACCGCTGGCCAGCGAATACTGGGCAAAGATCTACACCGTGATCGACAGCGTGAAGCGCCGGCGTTCGGATGGGGCCATGGTCCGGGTGATGGTGCCACTCGCCAACTCGCCGGATGAAGCTCAGGCGATCGCAGTCGAAGTGGCTGCTCAAGCCGCCGCGCAAATGCCTGCCTTTGTCCCTGACTGATTGTCAGAACGGCCCGGGCCCCTCGCTATCACTCGGGGTTCTGACAGAAAAATTCCTGGGAATCTTTCCGCATTATCTCTTTCTTATCTCTAACTCGCCGGTGCGCGCGAGTGACGTTTTTTGACACCTAACCCAACTCGCTCAAAAGCGGCCTTCAAGCGACATTGCCCGTTGCTGAAGACAACCGCCGAGCGACCATGCCGAGTCCCGATCCGTCGGGATCTCACGGAGAAGTTGATGAAAAATCGAGAGTGCCGCCGAAAGTTCTACGCCCTTTCCCTGTTTGCTTTCCTGATTGCCGCCGCCCTAACCCTGGGCGCATGCACCACCCCCGAAAAAGCCAAAGCCCAACACGTTGCTCGTGGTCAGGCGCTCCTGAAAGAAAAGAAATTTCAGGAAGCTTCGCTCGAGTTTCGCAGTGCTTTACAGATTGACGAGAAGCTGGCCGAGGCCCACTGGGGTCTGGCCAATGCCTACGAAGGCTTGCAGCGTTATCAGGAAGCGTTCGAGGAAATGCGTAAGACGGCTGACCTCGATCCTAATCACCTCGACGTCCGTGTGAGGCTGGGAAATTATTATCTGGTCGGCAGCAAGCAATCGTCAGCGGCGATCGCCGAAGCGGAACGTCTCGCCAAAGAAGTTCTCGAAAAAGATCCCAACCACATCGAAGGGCACATCCTGCTGGGCAGCGTGCTGTTTGCCCAGGACAAGAAAACGGAAGCGTTCGCTGAGCTTAACCGCGCGGTCGAACTGAACCCCAAGCGGGTGGAATCATATCTGAGTCTGGCGCGTTTCTACGTGCTGACCAAAGACATCGCGACTGCGGAAGCGACTTATCAGCGCGCCATCTCAGTGAGCGGTGGTGCGGCGCTGGCCCACTACGAATATGGAAAGTTTTTGGTTGGAGCCAATCGCCTGGACGTAGCGGAATCGGAATTCCAGAAAGCGGTCCAGTCCGAGCCAAGCAATCGAGAAGCGCGTTTCATCCTCGCCAGTTTCTATCTGGTAAACAAGCGTTTCGACAAGGCCGAAGAATCCTACAAAGTGCTCGCCGATCTCGACAAGGACAAGCCGGAAGGCCGTTCGGTACTGGCTGATTACTACTCGGCGGTTGGACGGCTGGATGAAGCGATCGCGATCTACAAGGAAGTCGTCGCCAAGTCGCCGGACTACATGCAGGCGCACTATCGCCTGACTGAAATCATGCTCAATCGCGGCGATCTCGCCGGCGCCAAAGCCGAAGTCGAAGCCGCATTGAAGCACGACGCCACCGATCGCCAGGCGATCATCTTGCGCGCGCGCATCTCGATACAGTCGGGCCAGCCGAATGATCTGAAAATGGCGGTGGAGGATTTGCGCGAGGTTCTGCGGCAGGAACCCAACTCGCGTCCCGGCATGTACTTCATGGCGGAAGCGAATTTCCGGCTCGGCCAGATCGAACAGGCCCGAGTATTTGCCGCCGACCTGGAACGAAATTATCCCGATTACCTCGCGGCGAAATTGATGACAATCCAGCTCAACCTGGCGAGCGGTGATGCGAAAGCCGCCTTGCAACTGGCTGCGCAATTGCAGGATCGCCTGGCGAAAGCCGCTCCCGACCGCGATAACTCGCCGCAACTCCTGGCTGAGTTAAGGACCAAAACTTTAGTAGCGCATGGCTCGGCCGCGCTGCAGCTTCGCGACACCAAGACGGCACGACAGGATTTCACGGCGGCGCGTGACGCGGCGCCCAATAGCCCGGATATTTACGTCAACCTCGCCGTGGTCGCACTCGCGGAAAACAAAGTTGACGAAGCCATCGGTTTTTACAACAACGCGCTGGCCCTGGATGGCGCCCACTTTAGTGCGCTTCGCGGTCTCATCAATCTCTATTCAGCTCAGAAGCACACCGATCAGGCGCACGCGCGCATCGATCAGGCGATCGCCGCACAGCCGAACAACGCCTCGCTTCATTTCCTCAAAGGCCGCATTTACGGCTTTGAGATGAACGCGGCGGCCGCGGAAAGCGAGTTTCGCCGCGCCCTGGAACTCGATTCCAACTACCTCGCCGCCTACTCAGCGCTGGCCGCGCTCTTCGTAAACACGAACCAGCAGCAGCGCGCCATCGACGAATACCGAAAGATCGTCGAGCGCCGGCCCGACAACGCGGCAATCTACACGTTGATTGGAATGCTGGAAATGAACCAGCAGAACATCGATGCCGCGATTGAAAGTTACAAGAAAGCTTTGGCCCAGGATCAGAATGCGATCTTTGCCGCGAACAATCTGGCGTGGCTTTACGCGGTCCATGGCAAAGGCAACATGGACGAAGCCGTGCGATTGGCGCAAACCGCGGTGCAGGCGAATCCGGAGGTTCCGAGTTTCGTCGATACGCTCGGTTGGGTCTATTACAAGAAAGGTTTGTATGGCCCGGCGGCTGAGCAACTGAAAAAAGCAGTTGCCGTGGATGAAAGCGCTGCGCGTCGCAACAACTTATCGCCCACGCCCACTTATCGCTATCACCTGGGCGTCGCGTTGGCGGCCAAAGGCGAAAAAGCTGCAGCCCGCCGCGAGATCGAAAACGCCCTTCGCCTGAGCGAAAAAACCCATTTTCCTGAAGCCGACGAGGCACGCAAAACGCTGGCTACTTTATAGGTCTTATAGGTCCTATTTGTCCTATGCGTCCCATTTGTCCGATGGGACGAGGGGACCACGGGACAAATCTGAGGAGCGAACATGAGCACTGAATTTCGACAGCGCAAAATAGGTGAATATGCGCGCATCGCACTGAGACGCAAGTGGATGATCATTCTCCCGACGATCGTCGTGGGTTTGGCAATCGGCTACGTCGTCTTCCGCCTGCCGGATCTTTACGAGTCGTCGACCCTGATCGTGGTCAAGCCTTCGACGCTCCCCAATTCAGTCGTGCCGATGGTCTCTGACGAGACCCTCACACGTGAGCTCGCGGGCATCTCGCAGGTCGTCACCAGCCGCAGTTCGCTCCAGCCTTTGGTTGAGAAGTATGACCTCTACAAAGAAGAGCGCGACCGCGGCGAGGCGATGGAAATAATCATCGACGAGATGCGCAAGGGGATTAAGGTCCAGGTAAATAACAGCCGCAATGACATCACCAACGCATTCAACATCACCTATCGCGGACGCGATCCGAAGACGACCCAAGCCGTGGCCGCCGAACTCGCCAGCCGGTACGTCGACGAGCAGACCAAAAGCATGATCACCGGCGGAGCATCGGCCAAGCAATTCATTGAAGAACAGGTGCGCGCCGCCAAAGAAGAATTGGATGGCATCGATACCCAGCGGCTGGTTTACCTGCAACAGAACATGAACAACCTGCCGTCGCAATCACAGGCGCTGGTGGGCCGACTGACTGCGCTGCATGAAGAGCAAAAGGCGCTGATTGCCGAGCAGGGCCGGCTGCGTGATCTGACCGCCGCTTATCGCAATTCATTGGGCGACATCACACAGAACTATGAACAACAGATCATTTTGCAGTCAGAAGACACCACGGACCCGAAGACTACTCATGGCTGGGCTGAGCTGGTCCGCCGCCGGTCGGAATATGAAGGCGAGCTGCAGAGCTTTCTGACGCAGTACACCGAAAAACATCCTGACGTGGTCGCCAGGCGCAAACAGATCGAGGACATCAAGGCCCAGCAGGATCAGATGATCGCCGACTGGAAGAACCGCATCGAGGAAAGAAAGCAGAAGCTGACGAAGCTTACTGACCCGCGGGTCATGACGCTGCGCACGAATATCCAGATGGCCGAAGGCGACATGGATCGTCAGCAGCGCCTGCTGAATGAAACCAATCGCCAGATTGCCGACCTCAACTCGCGCATCAATGCGATTCCGAATGCTGAAGTCGGGCTCGAAGCGCTCGACCGCGAGTATCAAACAAAGAAATCAAACTACGACAACCTGCTCCTGCAGCAGCAAAAAATTACTGTAGGCGCCGATGCCGCTCGTGAACAGCAGGGCGGCGGCATTCAGGTGGTCGATCCGGCCAACCTGCCTGAGAAGCCGGTAGCGCCGAAACGTTACCTGATGACCATCGGCGGGTTTGGAATTGGGTTCGCCCTGGGATTGATCATGGCGCTCGCGTTCGAGGTGCGCCGCTTCTTCACTATCCAGACAACTGAAGACGCGAAGCATTACACCGGCTTACCGGTGCTGGCTTCAATTCCCGAACTGCTAACGCCGAGCGAAGCAGTCGCGATTCCGCGCCGGCAGAAACTGGCGCTGGCTGCCGGTTTCGCCATCGCGGTGATCGCGGTGCCCATGCTGGCATTTGTCCTGAGGCTGACTCACGTCTTCGAAAAGATCGCGCAGTAGGTACGCACGCGTCACGCGTGCTGCCCGTAAGCAGGTGACACGCCTGCGTACCGACGGAGGAAACATGTACACAGAATTTTACGGACTCAACGAACTGCCCTTCGCGCTGACCCCCGATCCGCGCTACCTGTACTTCACGCCTTCGCACACCGAAGTGATGGCCAACCTTCACTACGGCATCGAAAGCGGCCGCGGCCTGATTGTGGTCACCGGAGAAGTCGGCACCGGCAAAACGACCTTGCTTCGCTGGATGATGCAGCGCCTCGATCGCACGGTGATGGTGG
Source organism: Pyrinomonadaceae bacterium (assembly GCA_035274925.1). Lineage (GTDB taxonomy): Bacteria > Acidobacteriota > Blastocatellia > Pyrinomonadales > Pyrinomonadaceae > UBA11740. The sequence goes on from DATENS010000189.1 coordinate 32,115, forward strand.
CTTACATCTTCAATCCGCGACTGTCAGTGCCGGAGTTTTATCAATACCTCGCAACCCTTTTCGATATACAGAATTGGGAAAACAAATCCGAGTTGTTGATGGAACTGGGCAAGGTGCTGGATTCGCGTCACAGCCGCGGCCTGCGCACCGTCCTGGTTGTCGATGAAGCGCACGGCCTTTCGACCGAAGTGCTGGAAGAAATTCGCCTGCTCTGCAACTTCGAGTCCGATACCGCCAAACACCTGCAGATCGTGCTGACGGGCCAGCCTGAATTGCGTGACGTACTCAACTACACGCATCTGCGCCAGCTCAAACAGCGCGTGGCGCTGCGCTGCGAGATCAACGCGTTACCGAACGTCGACGAAACCGCGCATTACATTGCCTCGCGGCTAAAGGTTGCCGGCGCGCGCAATCCGGACATGTTTTCACCCGGGGCCACCGACTACATCTTTCGCTGTTCCGGAGGCATTCCGCGGAACATCAACAATCTCTGCGACAACGCAATGCTGAATGGCTTTGCGTCCGGCGAACAAATCATTAGCCGCGCAATGATCGAAGAAGTGGCCGCCACTTTCGACATGCTGCCGCGCAAGGATCGCGAGCACGCTTCGGAAGACTCGGTGCGGATTTTCAATGCCGCGGGCCGGGCTGAACTTTGGGCGGCCGGCAATGGCAAGGAAAGCGGAAACGGCAATGGTGGCACAGGCGTCCCGCCCACGAATCACGCGCAAGATACACGCGCCACATTTGGCCGCAGCGAGCCGCCCGAAAACTTTTCGCTGATTTCTCCAGCCCCCGCGCCGGAGTTGGACCTTAACGAACGCTTACGCAATGAACCAGTATCCATTGAAGAACTCGGGTCGGCCTTTAACCGTTCCGGTTTTGGGAGAGGAAACAATGGGCAGAGTCTATGATGCGCTGAAGCGCGCCGAATCCGCGCAGCGCTCCACCACAACTTCAAAACCTTCAGTTAGCCGCGACGGCAACGTGTATGAGTTCGCTTCCCCTGCCAAGGGGAAAGGTCACGAACATCCGTGGGAGGGCTCGGCCTTCACGGCGATGCCGGCGGTTATCAGTTCAGCGTCCACTGCGCACACGGAGGAGGCGACCGGCGGGCCGGCACTCCCCGGCGGATCAGCCTTCCGTGATGCTGGGGCAACCTTGGGCGCTGTCGGATCGACGCGCGCCGCCGAGTTCTCCTCGCGAGAAATCTTGGCCGCGCGCGTCGAACCACATCTCGTGGCCATCACTCAACCGCAATCGCCTGAATGCGAGCAGTTTCGTTCATTACGAACGCGAATGCTGCAGGCAGGCGAGCGCCGGAACATGCGCGCCTTTGTGATTACCAGTGCGGGCCGGAGCGAGGGAAAAACGCTCACCAGTCTCAACCTGGCGTGGCTGTTGGCCCAGACCGATGGCGTGAAGGCCCTGGTGATCGACGCCGACTTGCGTCAGCCGTGCACTGCTGAGTATCTCGGAATTGAAAGCGAGGTTGGCCTGTCCGAAGTGCTGACCGGCACCACGAAACTGTCCCAGGCGATTCTGAAACTCGAACCGTCAGGTTTGCATTTGCTGCCGGGCGGCATGCCGCGCGAAGACGTGGCCGAGTTGCTGTCGGGTCCGAGGTTTGGCCGCTTACTTGATGAAGCGCGCAAGTTTTTCGACTACATCATCATCGATGCGCCGCCGCTCGGCGTGTTCACGGATGCCAATCTCCTGATCAATCGCGCGGACGCGGCCATGTTGGTCGTGCGAGCTTCCAAGACCCGCTTTTCCGCGGTCGACCGCCTGCTTGAGCACTTGCCTCGGGAACGCATGCTGGGCGTGATCCTGAACCGCGCTGAATCTCAGCCGGATGAAACTGCCCTCTACTATCAGCAACGTTATCAACAAGCGATGGCCGACAACGAAGCTGACGAAGTAGCAGGTCCCGACGATGACGCCGAGGACCAACTGAAAATGATTTACATCGAGGAGGACGTGGTTTCGTGACTCGTGTTTTAACGCCGGACCTCCAAATCCAATGAAGACATCCAGGCTCAAAGCACGCACCATTCTCCTGCTGCTCGTTGAAGCGATGTTGCTGTTCGGTGGCGTGGTTTTCTCCGTTTACCTCCGGGTAGGCGCGGTGGATGCCGAGTACGTACTGATTGAGCAACACGGATTCTACAAGGCGGCGTTGGCGACCGTGTTTTGTCTGGCTTCCTTCTATCTTTTCGATCTGTATGACTTTGTGATTATGCACGATCGCCGCGAGCTCGTGTTGCGGCTACTGCAAGCGCTCGGGCTGGCCTGGACTGCGCTCGCCCTCACGTTCTACGCGTTTCCCGGGGTCATGATTGGACGTGGCGTGACTTTGATCTCGCTGCCGCTGGCGCTGGCGATGATGGTGGGCTGGCGTTTGTCGATTCACTGGATCCTGGGCCATCCGGAACTGGGCGAGCGAATTCTGATTGTCGGTTCGGGTGCGTTCGCCGTTGAGATTGCCAAAGAAACTTTAGAGCGGAAAGACGCCGGTTATCGCATCGTCGGGTTCGTCGATAACGATCCGGCGCTGGTCGGCAAGAGCCTGATAAATCCGAAAGTAATTGGACTCACTTCAGACTTACCCGGTCTGGTCCATCGTGAAAATATCGATCGGCTGGTGGTCGCGATGGGCGATCGCCGTGGGCAATTTCCGACACAGGAGTTATTGAAGCTGAGTCTTTCCGGCGATGTCTCGATCGAAGAGAGCGCTTCTTTCTACGAGAGATTAACCGGACGGGTGCTGCTCGACATGATTCGCCCGTCGTGGCTGATCTTTTCCAGCAGGGGCCGCCGCCATCGTATTAACGAAGCCGCGCTGGTGATGATGCACCGCGCCATCGCGTTTGTGGGCGCCGTTCTTTCGCTGCCGATCGCGATCGTGACCGCCATCCTGATTAAGCTGGAATCGCGCGGACCGGTTTTATACAAACAGGAACGCGTCGGCAAGCAGGGCCGCACTTTTACGCTCATGAAGTTTCGGTCGATGCGCACGGACGCCGAAAAAGACGGCCCGGTCTGGGCCAAGACCGATGACGACCGCATGACGCGCGTGGGGCGCATCATTCGCAAGATCCGCGTAGACGAGATTCCGCAGTTCTGGAACATTCTGCGCGGCGACATGAATTTTGTAGGCCCGCGGCCTGAGCGTCCGCACTTCGTCGCTACCCTGGCCCGGGAAATTCCCTACTACGAACAGCGACACCTGATCGCGCCGGGTCTGACGGGCTGGGCTCAGATTAAATACCCGTACGGCGCGTCAATCGACGACGCCCGGCAGAAGCTGCAATACGATCTTTTTTACATCAAGAACCAGAACCTGGCGCTTGATGCGACGATCTTGTTCGAGACGATCAAGACGATTCTGTTTGGAAAGGGAACGTAGAGGGTCCGACAAACTTCAGTTTGTCGAGGGCCTATTGACGGTGATTCGATATCTACCTGACACGACAAACTAAAGTTTGTTGGACATGTTCGGAGGTTTAATCATGAAGAAGTTGTTAACGCAAACAATTGTTCTGACAGGCGCGCTGATGATCACGTCCGGTGTGCTGGCACAGTCGCCAACTGCCACGCGCCAGCGCCGCACTGCCGCCGAAGCGGCCCAGCCGGCTATCACCATTGCTGCTCCAACGAGCACGCCACCGAGTACTCCAACGAGCACTCCGTCGAGCACCCCGGTGAGCACGTCGGTGAGCACCCCGACGAGTACGCCGTCGAGCACTCCGATGAGCACACTGACGGGCCCTCAGGCGAGCACTACGGCTGCTGTAACCGCTCCGGCTGACGTCAAGGCGGACGCGCAAACCAAACCCGTCGATCAATCGGCCGATGAAGACGCGATTGTGCAGAGCTACAACAATTTCTTTTCCACTTACAAACTCGGCCCCGAAGACATCATCTCGATTAACGTTTTTGGACAGGACCGTTATTCAAGAAGCGGCATCAAGATTCCACCCAGTGGAAGGATTTCGCTGGCCTTGATTCCTGACGGCATCTTTGTGAATGGCAAGACTGTCGATCAGGTGTCAGAGCTCATCAGGAAACGGTACGACGAATACATCCTCACTCCGCAAGTGTCGGTGTCGCTCGATCAGGCCGGTTCCTATCGCTACAGCGTGATCGGCGACGTCGGCCAGCCCGGTATTCGCTTGATGACCCGACGCCTTTCGGTGACCGAAGCGATCGCGGAAGCGGGCGGCATCCTGCAAACCGGCGACAAGAAAAAAGTTTATGTGCTGCGCAAGCAGGCCAATGGAAACCTTCAGCCGATTCCCGTGAATGTGGCCGCGATCTATCGCGGCCAGGCGCCCGATTCGATTTATCTCAATCCGGGAGATCAGGTAGTCGTGCCGGGCAACCGCTGGAAGACCTTCGACAAGATCAGCGGCTTTCTGCCCATCCTGAGTTTTGCACGCATCTTCGCTGGCGGATTCTAGCGACAGGAGGCGGGAAGCAGAAGGCAGAAGGCAGAAGGCAGTAGGCAGTAGGCAGTAAGCAGTAGGCAGCAGGCAGAAGGCAGAACGAATTATGATGTCGGCAACAAGTTTCAAGCGAAGGCTCATCGACTCTCACTGCGGTCTGCTTACTGCCGTCTGCCTTCTGCTTACTGCCTTCTGCTTTCTGCCTTCAGCCTACGGCTCGTCCTGGACTCGCCAGCGCTCAGGCACGATGGCCTGGTTGCACGCCGTTCACTTTATCGATAGAAATCACGGATGGGTGGCCGGGAGCGCGGGCACACTACTCGAAACGACCGATGGCGGAAACACCTGGAAAAAAGTTTCGACCCTGACCAAAGATACGCTGCGTGACGTTTACTTTGCCGACGATCATTCCGGCTGGCTGCTGGCCGAGCGCGATGTTTTCAAGCTCAAGACGAATGACGAGCCGCGTTCGTACCTGCTGAGCACTGAAGACGGCGGGCTTACCTGGCGGCAAGTCTCCCCGTCTGGCTTTGATGCGAATGCACGACTGGTGCGCGTGGTCTTTGCCGATAGCATGAATGGCTGGGTGTTCGGCGAGACGGGCGCCGCATTCGTGACGCGTGACGGCGGCGCGAATTGGACGCGACAGTCTTTACCAACTAAGCACTTGCTTCTGGGCGGAGTCTTTGTGGATAACACGCGCGGTTGGCTGGTCGGCGCCGGGGCCACCATTCTGCAAACAAGAGACGGCGGCACGACGTGGCAAAGCGGCTTGGTGCGTGAAGGCGCCGGCGTGCGATTTACGGCCGCGAGTTTTGTCGGCGATCGTTTGGGTTGGGCGGTTGGCTCGTCGGGCCGGGTCTATACCACGAGTGACGGCGGGCGCATGTGGTTCGGGCAACGCTCGAATGTACAAAGCGATCTTTTCGATGTGAAATTCATCAGCGCCGCTGAGGGCTGGGCGGCCGGCTCAGACGGCACCATCCTCCACACATTCAATGGCGGGGTCCATTGGTTTGTCGAGCCCAGCAATGTCACGCACGCGATCGAGCGCCTGTGCATCATTGACCAGACGCATGGATGGGCAGTCGGCTTTGGCGGAACGATTTTGAGTTTTGGCAGAGCGAACGCGCCCAGGTTGAAGAGCTGAGTCGCGTGAGATGCGCCCGAATAGCGAGGCGCGCAGCGCCGTTATGAAATAGCCCCGACCGTCAGGTCGGGGTCAGAACGTGGAACCGAATCCAGAGGTCCGAAGGCCTGACATGTATTACACATGACGGCCCTTCGGGCCTCCTGCTTTTGTTGGGTTACCATTCCCCGACCTGACGGTCGGGCTATTTCACACCGGCGCTTCGCGCCTGGGTCCGCTCCCGGTTCTGACGTCTTTCCATTGACAGAACCTCCACGCAGTAGTAGAAGGTGCGGCAATCTGTTCGCCAAACCAACTATTATTATCTGAGGAGAGCCAATGAAAAGACATCTGCCTTTAGCGGCATTACTGATTTTTATGTTCGCTGCCTTCTGTTATGCGCAACCGGAAGCCACGCCATCGCCGACGCCGAAACCGAAAAAACCCCGCGTGACCAAAGCCATGCTGCAGAAAGAACTCGCGGACAACGAAACCGCGTTATGGACTGCGTGGAAGAACAAAGACATGGGGCCTTTTAATACGCATCTCGCGGACGACGCGGTGATGGTCGACGGCGGCGGCGTCTCGGGAAAAAGCAGTGTCGCTGACGGAATCAAGATGTGCGACATCAAGTCTTTCACTTTGAGTGATTGGAAAATGACAAAGCCCAACGCCAGCACGGCGCTAATAACATACAAGGGTGTGCAGGATGGTACGTGCGGTGGAGCGCCAATACCTTCGACAGTGTGGGCCAGCAGTCTTTGGGTGAAAAGAAAAGATGTCTGGTATGCCGTGTCTCATCAGGAAACACCGGCCAGGTGACGAAGGGGGAGACGGGGAGAGAAGGAGATGGGGGGAGAATCTCCCCATCTCCCTGTCACCCTTTCTCACCATCTTCCGTTTGTGATCGCTCAGGTCGCAGGTGAGGAAACAGGATCACGTCGCGGATTGAGTGCTTGTTCGCCAACAGCATCGTCAACCGATCGATGCCGACACCGATTCCCGCCGCGGGCGGCATGCCGTACGAAAGCGCGCGGATGTAATCCTCGTCCATTACCATCGCTTCTTCATCTCCGCGCTCCCGCTGGTCTGCCTGGTCCTTGAACCGCTGATACTGCTCTTCCGGATCGTTAAGTTCAGAAAAGCCGTTGGCCGTTTCCAAACCGCCCACAAAAAATTCGAAACGTTCGGCAATCGACGGGTCAGCAGGCGAGGCCTTCGAAAGCGGAGAGATTGGTTTCGGGAAATCGGTGATGAAGGTCGGCTGGATGAGGTGAGGTTCGGCGAGTTCTTCAAACAGCTCGACGATCCGCTCGGCTTTCTCGTCTTCCGCAACTTGTTGATTGCCAAAGCGCGCAATCGCATCTTTCATCGAGATCCGCTGAAAAGGCTTTGAGAAATCAATCGGCGGGTAATCACCGTAACGCACCGTCAATCCACCGGTCGCAACTTTCACCACCGATCGCAAAAGCTCCTCGCAGAGATCCATCATCTGGTTCACGTCGGCATAGGCCCAGTAGAATTCCAGCATGGTAAATTCAGGATTGTGAACGCGATCGATGCCTTCGTTGCGAAAGTTCCGATTCAGTTCGTAAACCTTTTCGAATCCACCAACTACCAACCGTTTCAGATAGAGTTCGGGCGCGATGCGCGCGTACAGATCGATGTTGAGCGCGTTGTGATGAGTCTTGAATGGTTTGGCGAGCGCGCCCGTCGCTTTCGACGTCAGCATTGGCGTTTCGACTTCGACGTAGCCATGTTCATCGAGGAACCGGCGAATCTCACGAAAAACTTTCGAGCGCACTTCGAATACTTCTCGTGGCGTCAGATCGTTTTCTTCGCGTTCGAGTTTCAGGCTGCCGGCAATCAAATCGGCATAGCGCTGGCGTTGGCGAATCTCCTGGTCATTGATCCCGTGCATCTTGTCCGGCATCGGTAGCAAAGCCTTTGCTAAGAACTGTAACTTCTCGGCATGCACCGATAACTCGCCGGTTTTGGTGATGAAGAGATAGCCTTCGACGCCGGCGAAATCCCCGTGATCCAGCAAGCTGAAGAGCGCCCAACCGTCCACTTCGCCACCGTCAGCGTCATTTCGCACGCCCGTCACATCCTCCCGCCGAATGTAAATCTGCAAACGCGAAACGCCGTCGGATAAGTGCAGAAACGCAGCCTTTCCCATCACCCGCGGAGGCGCGGCGATACGTCCTGCGACACGCACTCGAGTTTTGTTGAGTTCGGCGTTTGCCGTTTCCAGGACTTCCGTTGAAGGCTTTTCGCCTTCGGAAAGTTGCGGCTCGAACTGTTTGAAAGCAGCGACGATTGAACTGACGGTGTCTTCACCTGAGGGCGCACCGGTCACGTTCGAGCGCACAAATTTGTTCGGATAGACGTTGCCGATTAGCTCGCGCAACGCGGCGAGGTGTTCCCGGCGCGCGAGAGTCTGATCGTTTTCTTCGAGAAAAGGCACCGTCATAGCAATCCGTGAATAGTAAATCGTAATTCGTGAATCGTAAACTGTGGACGACTCTTTTGCCGTTTGCCTGACTCGCATTTACAATTTCAGTTTCGCCCATGAGTTCAAAAAAGATCCTGACGCGAGATGATCTACGCGACGAGCGCGCGCGTTTGCGCGGCGCCGGCAAGTCGCTGGTATTCACCAATGGCGTCTTCGACATTCTTCACATCGGCCACGTCCGGTATCTCGAGCAGGCGCGTGCTCTGGGCGATGCGCTGGTGGTGGCGGTCAACAGCGACGCATCAGTCCGCGGGTTGAAGGGCCCGGGGCGGCCTTTGACAGCGGCCGTTGATCGCGCCGAGATTTTGGCCGCGCTCGAAACGGTCGACTACGTCACGATATTTAATGAACTGTCGCCACGCTCGTTAATAACTGAGCTTTTGCCGGACGTCCTGGTTAAGGGCGGCGATTACGCTCTCGATCAGATTCACGGACGCGAGGAAGTTGAAGCCGCCGGTGGACGCGTGGTGAGCCTGCCATTTGTTGAGGGCGCATCGACGAGTGGAATTATTGAGCGAATGAAGAAAGCGGATTAACGCAGAGATACACAGAACTTTCCGCAGAGAACGCAGAGACAGACCCCCTCAGCGTTTTCTCTGCGGAGAACTCCGTGTCCTTTGCGGTTAAGAATTACTGCATGAGCACAACCACTGAAAAAACTTCGGCTCTTCAAGCGATGCTCAATTCAGTTCTGGACAGCGCCGAATTCCGGCGCGTCTCAGACGAAATCAAGCGTGGCGCTCGCGTCATTTCGATTAGCGGGCTGGTCGCGGCGCCCGCGCGTGCTCTCGCCCTTGCGGCATTGCAGCGCGAAACGGGCCGGCAGTTTGCGATCGTGGTGCCGGCGCAGAGAGATCTCGAAGCGTGGGAGCGCGACCTCGGGTTTTGGTATTGCGCGTGGCGAGGCGTTTCGCAATGCGGTGAAGCCGTGACTCTCTTGCCCGCGTCGGAAAGCGATCCCTACGCGGGCGGATCCCCGCACGCCGAAACATTAGAACGGCGCGCGCTCTCGCTGTGGCGCCTGGCGCGAACCCAGGAAAATGGGATCGGCATCTCGCCCATTAAAGATCATGCGCAAGACGCGCGCGCCACACACTTTGTCCTGCTCACCTCACGCGCATTGGCGCGCCCCACTGTCTCGCCAGCAGAAATCCTGCGCGCCGGCGCAACGTTGCGTCGTGATGAAGATCATTCTCCGGAAGAGCTGGTTGCGAAGCTGATCGCCTGCGGTTATGTGCGTGAAGATCCGGTTGGCGCCGTCGGAGAGTTCTCGATTCGCGGTGGCATCCTCGATGTCTGGCCGCCGGGTCAAGCTTCGCCCGTCCGAATCGAGTTCTTCGGCGACACAGTTGATTCCATTCGTGAATTCGATCCGGAGAGCCAGCTTTCCACTACTCAACTGGCTACAGTTGAAGTGCCTCCAATGCGCGAGCTGGCCGTGACGGCCGCGGACTTTCGCGAGTGGTCCGCGGAAGCGCGGGTGCGCTGGCGCGATGAACGCTTTGCCCGAAGCTTGCGCGACCGCACGGTCTTTGCCGACGAAGGCGAGAGCTTTCCCGGCTGGGAGTGGCTGATTTCACTCATTCGAGAACGAAGCGAAAGCGTCTTTGCCTACTTAAAAGACACCGTGCTGGTCGTCGATGAGCCGGTGGCCGTCGAGAATTATTTGTCCGGGGCTTTTCAAACTTTGGAAGAGCGATACGCGGAAAACGATGCGGCGGACGATCTCGGACTTACGCCCAGCGAACTTTACCTGACTGCCGAAGAACTGCGCGCGGCCATCGATTCACTGCAGCGTGTTGAGATGCGTGCGCTCGGCCGCACCTCGTCAAGAATAGATCAGGAGCTGGCGCTGGACGCTGAAGCACCGAAGGTTTCGGTCGGGAAAGGGCGCGCGAAGAAGCGCCCATTATTTTTATTTCCGGATGCGGGCGAAGCGCCTGCGCTCCCGGCAGACGTCGAGTGGACGGCGCAATCCGTGATGCGCTATCACGGGCGCTTGCCTGAGCTGGCGGGCGACGTCATCTCTCGTCACGCGGACAAAGGGGTAACGACGTTATTCGTGATGCCGAGCCCGGGAGTAGCCGAGCGCATCGCGGAAATTCTGCGTGAATACAAAGTCGAGGCGCGCCTCACTTCCTTCGGCGATGTTTTAGAGCCGACGAATTCATCTCAAGCGATTGTCACTTCGGGGAAGCTGTCCGGCGGTTTTGAATTGCCGGCGGCGCGGCTGATTGTTCATGTCGAAGGCGATCTGTTTGATGAAGCTGCTGAGCCGGCCATCGAGCGACGCACTGCGGTCATCAAGCGCGAGAAGAAGCGGCGCGCGCGGGCGGCGGCTTTTCTCTCGGACTTTCGCGATCTGAAGGTTGATGACTTTGTAGTGCACATCGATCACGGCATCGCGCGATTCGGCGGATTGGTGGCGCTGGATTTGGGACCGGCTACGTCGATCGCGCTTGACGCTCAGCCCGCGCCGCGCGGCGAGTTCATGCTGCTCTTCTATGCCGAGGACGCGAAGCTCTACGTTCCGGTTGAGCGCCTCGATCTGGTGCAGCGTTACTCGAGCGCGGAAGGACATCAGCCGACACTCGATCGGCTGGGCGGCTTGGGCTGGCAGAAGACGAAGGCCAAAGCAAAGCGCGCGATGCGCGACATGGCCGACGAGCTTTTGCGGTTGTATGCAGAGCGCAAGCTGGTTCAGGGTTACGCATTTCCGCCCGACGCGCCGTGGCAACGCGAATTTGAGCAGGGCTTCGAATACACGCTGACGCCGGATCAGGAAACGGCCATCGAAGACGTCAAGAATGACATGGAAGCCGTCACGCCGATGGATCGTCTTTTGTGCGGCGATGTGGGTTATGGAAAAACCGAAGTAGCGATGCGCGCTGCTTTCAAGGCCGTGATGGACGGTAAGCAGGCCGCGGTGCTGACTCCGACGACCGTGCTCGCTTATCAGCACTTTGAAACTTTCCGACAAAGGTTCGCGCCGTTTCCTGTCAAGGTTGAACTGCTTTCACGCTTTCGTTCTTCAAAGGAACAAAAAGAAGTGGTGAAACAAATCGAGGCCGGATCAGTCGATGTCGTGATCGGCACGCATCGCATGCTCTCCAAAGACGTTGGTTTTCAGGACCTCGGTCTGGTCGTAGTCGATGAAGAGCAGCGATTCGGAGTGGCCCACAAAGAGCGTTTGAAGCAATTGAAAAAGCGTGTCGACGTGCTCACCCTTTCCGCGACGCCGATTCCGCGCACGCTGAACATGTCGCTCAGCGGTTTGCGCGACATGTCTCTGATCGAAACGCCGCCGAGTGATCGGCTCGCGATTCAAACCCAGGTGGTTCAGTCTTCCGACTCGGTGATCAAGTCGGCGATTGAGCTGGAGCTGTCGCGCGGCGGCCAGGTCTTCTTCATTCACAACCGCGTCGAATCAATCGACACGATCGCCGCGCTGGTCAAGAGACTGGTGCCGCAGGCGCGTATTGCGGTGGGCCACGGCCAAATGAATGAGAAGGAAATGGAGCGCGTTATGCTGGATTTTATTGATTACAAGCATGATGTGCTGGTGGCCACCACGATCATCGAGAACGGCATAGACATCCCCCGTGCTAACACCATCATCATAAATCGCGCCGACGCTTACGGTCTTTCACAACTTTATCAACTGCGGGGCCGCGTGGGCCGCTCGAATCGGCGTGCTTATGCCTACCTTTTGATTCCGGCCGAGCAGGAGCTTTCGCCGATAGCGCGGCGGCGGCTGGCAGCGATTCGCGAGTTTTCCGAGCTGGGCGCAGGCTTTCGCATTGCGGCGCTGGATTTGGAATTGCGGGGAGCCGGCAACCTCCTGGGCGGCGAGCAATCGGGTCACATGGATGCGCTCGGTTTTGACCTTTACACGCAAATGCTCGAGCGCACCGTCGCCGAGCTGCGGGGCGAACAGGTCGAAGACGAAACCGGCGTGGCCATCAATCTGGGCGTCGATGTGGCTATTCCCGAGAGTTACATTTCTGACATGGGCCAGCGCCTGCGGACCTACAAACGCGTTTCGTCTGCGCGCGATGAAGAGGCCCTGGGCGCAATTCGCGCCGAAACCGAAGATCGTTATGGCCGAATCCCTGACGCAGTGGAGAGTCTTTTTGATTATGCCCGTCTGCGGCAGGCGGCCGAGCTGGTCGGGGCAATTTCAATAGATCGGATGCGCGAGGGCATCGCGATCAAGCTCAGTGAAAAGGCGCGCGTCAGTCCGGAGAGTCTCATGGAGTTGGTGAAGGCGCGCACTGGAGCGAGTTTCACGCCCAACGGTGTTTTGCGCTTGACTCTAAATGACGAAGAAAAAGAGGAAGTTTTAGCCGTCGCGCGCCGTGTGTTGCTGCAAATCAGGTCAGGCAGTTAGAATTATCGGACTTTGGAGTGCGGTCCCGACTTGTCGGGATCGAGGCTTTTTTTGATGCAATTTTCGGAGTTAAGTGGTGACAGTGACCGCACTCCAAACAATAGGAGTTATATCGTGAAATCAAAATTCATTATTGGCGCCATCCTCATGACGGGCCTCTTCATTTTTTCCACGGCCCCGGCGCGCGCTCAGGAAGGCGAGCCGGTCGTCGTCGACGAAGTAATTGCTCAGGTGAACGACGGCGTCGTGACGCTGGC
>DATENS010000190.1:0-8725 GCA_035274925.1 Pyrinomonadaceae bacterium
GATCACCCTGCCTGTCTCCGCTTTGACGAAGACGTTTTGTTTCAGTCACCACCGCTTTGGTGAATTTGTCGGCGACGCTTTCGTGCACGTAGCAACGTTCGACGGCCGCGCAGGCCTGTCCGGCATTGGCAAACGCTCCCCACACTGCGCCGCGCGCGGCGTTTTCGATGTTGGCGTCCTCTAAAACGATCATTGGGTCCTTGCCGCCAAGCTCAAGCACAACCGGAATCAGATATTGCGCGGCAGCTTCAGCGACACGCTTTCCGGTCGCCACGCTGCCGGTAAACATGATCTTGTCCGCGCCGGCGCCAATCAGGGCAGCCCCGGTCGATCCGTCGCCGGTGACGACCTGGAGCAGGCCGTCTGCAAGTCCTGCCTGCGAAAAGACTGATTTGATTTTCAATGCGGTCAATGGCGTCAGCTCGCTCGGCTTCAGCACCACCGCGTTGCCGGCCATCAAAGCCATCACTACTTCGTCGATCGGGGTGGCCCATGGAAAATTCCACGGCGAAATTATTCCGACCACACCCAGCGGCTTGTTGATGATGTAAGAAGAGCGGCCCATCAAACCGTAAAGGCCTATTTGAAGTCGCTGCGGGAGCAACAGGCTGGACGTGTTGCGGGCGAAGTACTGCATCAAGTCGAGCGACGGCGTCAATTCCATCGCGATTGCCTCAGCCACGGGTTTACCCGTTTCGCGAGAGATTAGCAGCGCGATCTGATCAAGCTCTTTAAGAATGATGCGCCGCGCCTTCATGATCAGTGCGCCACGATCGTCAAACGACGTGGCGGCCCAGGCGCGCTGGGCTTCGCGCGCGCGGCCGGCGGCGCGGGCGACTTCTTCGGGCATCGTCAAAGGCGCCCGGCCAATTTCTTCACCGGTAGTGGGATCGCGCGAAATGATTTCGGCGGTTTCGGATTTGGCGGGAATCGTCTGCGCCATGCCGGGATTATCGCATGTCAGAACCACCTGCGGTAGCGGGTGGTTGATCTTTTTTCGCCCACGCTCAACCGCCCGCTACCGCAGGCGGTTCTGACCTGGCTACCGCAGGTGGTACTGACTTCACCGTCTCAGCTACAATACGAGTCCCAAATTTACCAATCGAGGAGAGTCCGAATGCTGAAACCGCAGCTTACTGAGTTTATGCGCCGCATCGATAAGAATTCGGTGGCCATCATTCCGGCCGCGCGCGAAGCCGTGCGCTCGCACGACACCAACTATCGCTATCGGCAAAACTCGGATTTCTTTTACCTGACCGGCTTTGAAGAGCCGGATGCCATTGCCGTCATCACTCCGGCAAAGGACAAGAAGATCACGATGTTTGTGCGGCCGCGCGATCCGGAGCGCGAGATTTGGGATGGCTATCGCGCCGGAGTCGAGGGCGCGGTACGTGATTACAGTGCGGACGAGGCTTTCCCGATTAGTGACTTCGATGAAAAGCTGCCAGAGATTCTCGACGGGCCAGACGTTCTCTACTACGCCTTTGGCCACAGTACTCCCGAAATGGATCAGAAGATCATTCGGCAGCTCACGCTGATGCGCGAAACAAACCGCAGACCGCTCGAACCGCCGGCAACCATCGTCGATCCGACGACGATTCTTCACGAGATGCGTGTGTTCAAGAGCGCGGAAGAAATCGAAATTATGCAGCGCGCCGCCGACATTGCCGCGGAAGCGCACGTCGAAGCGATGAAGGCTGTGCGACCGGGGATGAAGGAATACGAAGTGGAAGCGATGATCGAAGCCGTCTTTCGCAAACACGGCTCGCTCGGACCTTCTTACACTTCAATCATTGGCTCGGGCGCGAACGCGACGGTGCTGCACTACATCAGCAACCAGGACACTTTGAAAGACGGCGACCTGCTTTTGGTGGATGCCGGCGCGGAATACAAGGGCTATGCGTCGGACATCACGCGCACTTTTCCGATTAATGGAAAGTTCAGCAAAGCACAGCGCGAGATCTACGATCTGGTTTTGAAGACACAAGTGTCATGCGTGGATATGGTTCGGCCGGGTGTGCGGCTGGAAGATCTGAAGACGCACTCGATCGAAATGCTCACCCAAGGCATGGTCGAGCTCGGTTTGCTGAAAGGCGATCCGAAGAAGTTGATCGAAGAGAAGAAGTACATGCAGTTTTACATGCACAACCTTGGTCACTTTCTCGGGATCGACGTGCATGACGCGGGCCGGTATTACTTCAACGGCGAATCGCGTCCGGCCGAGCCGGGCATGGTCATGACCATCGAACCGGGGCTGTACATCTCGCCTGACACCAGCCGGATTCCGGAGGGCTTCAATCAGAATATCCCGCCGCAATACCTTGGCATCGGCGTGCGCATCGAAGACGACGTGCTGGTTACTGAGAACGGCGCGCGCGTGCTCACCGACAAGGTGCCGAAAGATGGGGACGAGATCGAGGCGTTGATGGCGAAGTAGCAACTGGGTCGAAGTAAGGTATTCAGGCGTGGTCTGTCAGTGAGCCGTCCTGGTGAGTTCTCGGGCACGGAGAAAGTATTCGTCGCTGTCCGGGAATTTCAAGAAACTGGCTATGTTCGCCCACCTGTCCTTAACAGTCACTCCAGCTAACATGCCCATTCCCATTTCTCCCTTCAGCTTCCCATCCTGCACAGCCGTTTTCAGTTTTTCCAGGTTTAAGTACCAAATGGTCAGCTTCTTCCCGACAATCTCGTACCGGGAAAGTTGAAAACTGCGAATACGTTCTGGACCAGCGACTACTTTCACAATCATGAAATTGCGGCCATTGATCCTGGTTGTGGTCAGGCTGAAAATCGGGTTGCGGTCCAGGGATGGATTACCCGTTTCGAGGGACAAGTTTGTCAGACCGTTTCGAGCCCTGGCGAATTCTACGATTACGGGGCCGTCTTTATCTTCTAAAACCCATCTGCCTATTAACCTTGGATCTGGTCTTGTCTTTATTGACCTCGGCAGCTCGGTATCAAGGAACACAGTACACCCCGACAAAAGCGCCGCGGAACAAAGGACCACTACACACATCAGGAGATGGCCATGCTTTGCTCGTCTCATCTCGTAGTGTCCGTCGAGGTCCTAGTCAGGCTAATCTGACTTTGCCGGTTCCCGGCGATTTTTAAGTTGAGTAAGCCAATCAGTGGCCAAACGAAAATTGAGAGTAGGCACGGCGCGATGCGAGCCGCGACCGATCGCTGCTCCCACCCCAATCGATCCGAGTTCATTATCAACAGAACCAGGACGCCAAAACATCCGATTAGAAAGCCGACAGCGAGCGTTACGACGCTGGCGGCTCGGCTGAACGTGGTGAATAAGACAAAGCCTAAGCCGATGACGGCGCCACCCAACGCTCCCACCATCGCATGAAGAGGCCACCAGTCTCTGGTAAGCCCGATGAACGACGAACCGACGTCGAGCGAGGCATCCCAGCCAAGAATCAGAGCTCCAGCCCCGGCGCCGGCCAGGGTACCGACAATCACTCCCGTTATCCGACGTAACCGCATAAGGTCTAAAGAAATGTGATCGGTTTTGCCTCTTTAACCAACTCAAATTTGAGCGCAAGGTCGAAGTAAAGACTCAGTCCCCGGCTCATGTCCTCGTCCATTTGAAACGCAATGTTTTCTGTCAGGTAAGTCTTGATTTCATCTCGCGATAATCCGAGCACACTTTTATTCTGCTCGGCAATGTTATCTAAATGCTCCAGTCCTTCATCGCGCGCCGCTGCGAAATCGACGGCACGAATCTTTTCCGATGCGCGCGCGCGACCCATCCACATCGCAAACACAAAACCGTAGCCGGTGAATTCGTGCCAGAGACTTGCCAAATCAAATACGCGAAATTGATCACGCGGAATCTTCATGGCCGGATCGCCGATGATTAGCGCGGCGTCCGCATTGGTAAGCATCGATTTCAAATCAGGCTCGGCGCTTTTCCACTCCGGCTCGAAACCGAGAAAGTCCCTGAAGATTATTTTCACCAGGGCTACTGATGTTCGCGACGAATTGTCGAGAGCGACGCGCTCGACTTTTTTCAGGTTATTGCGGCGCGTTGCCAGCACCACACTGCGCACCGCCGTGCGCGAGCCGACGCACACCTCCGGGACAATTACGACGTCGGTCAGTCGCTGATATTCGATCACCGGCACGAGAGCGATATCAACTTCGCCATTAGCCAGCATCTCAGCGCAGCGCGCGGGGGCTTTGTCAGTAAATAGGTCGACCGCATGACGCTGGGAGCCTTTAATGAAACTCCAAATCAGCGGAGCAGTGTTGAGGTAACTCGAGGCGGCAATTCGAGGTTTTTGGATCTCCGTGTTCATCTTTTCTTAGCGCCTTTGCGCGAGACCGCTCCGCAGCCCTAGTAGCATTTCACGCAAAGGCGCCAGGGCGCAAAGGGTAATGCGGTGGCAAACAAAAGAACCTGGCTTTGCCGGCTGCTCGTTTGCGTTTATATTGAGCGAGCCCAATGCCAATCTACGACATAACAGTTCCGATACGCTCCGGAATGCCGATCTATGAAGGTGACCCAACCCTCGAAATCGAAGCATGGTCGGCGTTCACTAAGGGTGATTCCTCCAACGTTTCCTTTCTTCATATGGGTGCGCACACGGGCACGCACGTAGACGCCCCGTCGCACTTCATCGAAGGGGCCGCCAAAATTGACAGTCTCTCGCTGGACGTTTTGATTGGCCCGGCGCGTGTGGTGCGAGTGCCGGATGATGCCACCGAGATCGATCAGGGTTTTCTGGAAACCTGCAGTCTGGACGGGATTGAGCGCGTCATCTTTCACACGCGAAATTCCGGTTTCTGGGACCAAGGCTTTCGCAAAGACTTTACACATTTGCTCCCCGAGGCCGCCGAACAACTTGTCAGCCAGGGCATAAAACTGGTCGGCACTGACTATCTCTCAATCGAAAAGTTTCATTCGGGACATCACCGCACCCATCTAACCTTGCTCTCGAAAGGCGTCGTTATTGTCGAAGGACTTAATTTGACTGGAGTACCGGACGGCGACTATGAGGTAATTTGTCTGCCGATGAAAATTGGCGGCGGCGCCGGAGATGGTGCTCCGGCGCGGGTGGTGCTGCGCACAATGTCCGACAAACTTTAGTTTGTCGTGGTTCTCAACTAGGGTGATGCCGAAACCGAACGACAAGCTGAAGCATGTCGCACAGTATCGCGAGCGTGTTTACAAGATCGTCCGTCGCATACCGCGCGGAAAGGTGATGACCTATGGGCAAATCGCTTACATGCTCGGCGAAGGATACACGCCGCGCACGGTGGGTTTTGTGATGCACGGCTCAGACGAAAACAACACGCCCTGGCATCGGGTAATCAATTCCCAGGGTCGTGTGTCAACCGGCCGGCTGGTGCTGCCTTCCGACAAACAACAACGCATGCTTGAGCGCGAGGGCGTGAAGTTCGATAAGACCGGCCGCTGCGATCTGGAGGTTTTTATCTGGCAGCCGGCGCGCCGGACGAAAGAGAAAACAGATGCCTCGAAAGGACGCGGCGCTTTGTATGGCCGAAGCAAAGGAAAGAAATCATGAACCTTGATCCGTTACAACCACGCGCGCCTTATGAAATCAGTCCCCGCCAGTATTCTGTTTCTCATCAAATGGTCACTACAGCATTTGAGCTTCCCCACTTCACGGTGAAACAAACTCTGGGCGTGGTACGCGGCATCGTGGTGCGCTCGCGCAATGTGTTTGCGACGCTGGGCGCCACATTCCAGCAGGTGGTCGGAGGCAACATCACCATCTGGACCAAGATGTGTGAAGAAACGCGCTCGGATGCTTTTGACATCATGGTCCAGCACGCGTCAGAGATCGGCGCCAACGCAATTATCGGCACGCGCTATGACACCACTGAAATTTCGACGGGCGTCACCGAGGTGCTTTGCTACGGCACTGCGGTAATCGTTGAACCGACTGACTCGAGTTATCGTGAATGAGTGAAAACGTCCCTGACGATCAAGGGTTGTCACGCGCGCGCGCTGCCTTTCAATCCGTCGCTTACGCAAAGTTTCTGGGCCTCGAACTATGCGAGCTTAAGACCGGACAAGTAAGTGTCTGTCTCGACGTTCGCGATGAGCTGAAGCAGAACCAGGGAGTTGTCCATGGCGGGGCAGTGGCTTCCTTGATCGACACCGCCTCGGCGTTTGCTATTCTCACCACCCTTGCCCCGGATGAAAAGGTGACCACCACCGACCTCACTATTCATTACCTGCGTCCAATCACCAGCGGCCGATTGGTCGCCACGGCCCGTATAGTCCGAGCCGGCCGACGGGTGTTTGTGGTCAATGTCGAGGTCGAAAATGACGGCCGTTTGGCGGCTACAGCCGTGACCGGATACCTAAAACTCTAAGAAAACAGCCAAAATCGCCCAAAAAAGTCATAGACAATGTCGTTGCAACATGTCAAAATGTGTTTGGCATTGCCTGTGCGGAGGCCCTGCCGTTACACCTGCCGGGTGGTTTCTTCCCTATGCATTCCCTTTTCGACGCTCTATTAGCGCAACACGCACGTCAGTTGACTCCGGTCCGCTGTGCGCACTCGACTATTTCCCAGCTCCATCGCTATTTCGAGGACGTGGTGCTGGAGAACAACTTGAGCGCGCTGGTGATTGAGAGTCTGCCGCTGGCGGCCAAGCGTTCGCCGCGTGAAATGGCGCGCGTGCGCGATCTGGCCCAGGGAGGTCGCCGCACATTTTTCTTCGCGGGCCAAAGCGACGACATACAAAATGTTCCTGAGGCTGCCGACTCGGAAAAGAATGTTGCTCCGGTCTTCCTGCAGGTGGGAATTCGTGAACAGGCGAACGAGCACTTTGTAGTAATTGCCGACTCGCGCTTTTCAGCACTGCTGGCGACGGTGCGTACGGGCAACGGCGATTCAGTTGAGGATGAAGTAGTTTGGACTTTCGAACCCGACATTGTTTATTCGGCCCTCGAATACCTGATGGCCCGGGTAGGAGCGGAACATCCTTACCATGCTTCGGTGTTTGGCAATGCGGTACGGTCATCAATGCCGAAAGCCACTTCGCTGCAACTGACCTTGAGTGTCACCACCAAACTGGCGCACTTGTTACAGGAACAAGCCGGCCGTGAGATCGCCTTAAATCGAATTGCCACGGCGATCCGTGAATCGCTGGAGCTCGGCATCATCCTGCAAAAGACCGTGACTGAAGTTGGCGCTGCCTTGAATGTCGGTTGCTGCGCGCTTCGAGTTGAAGGACAAACGCAGGTGCAGGCGTTGAGCTACTCATATTTTGCCGATCGCGAGAGCGAAGCAAAGCTCCAACGCGACGAGGTAATGGCGGAGCTGAACGAGATCACTGAACGGATGGCGAGTGACCCACAATTATTTATGCGTGAAGGGGCCGAAGGATCGGACACCGAGCCGGCGCAATTTCCGCTCGTGGCTATCCCGCTGGTTTTTCACGAAAAGTTCATCGGCGCCCTGGAAGTGGTTGACGATGATCCGGCGCGGACGTGGCAGGACAACGAAACCCTTTTGCTGCGCACAGTCGCCAACCAGGTAGCGGTGGCGATCAATCACGCGGACTTGTATGCGCAGATGCAGCAGCAGGCCCTTACCGACGCGTTGACTGGTTGCTACAACCGGCGCTCGTTTGAGATGCAACTTGAGCGCGAGTTACAGATGGCCACGCGCCTCAACCAGCCGCTAGCGTTGTTGATGCTTGATCTCGACCGGTTCAAAGAGTTGAACGACTCGGCAGGCCATGACGCCGGCGACGACGCGTTGCGTAAACTCGCTGAATGTTTTCGGCAGGAACTACGCGCCGTTGATACCGCTGCGCGCTTTGGTGGCGACGAGTTTGCTTTGGTACTGCCGCAGGCTTACCCCGAAGGCGCCCACATCGTGGCGGAACGCTTGCGCCGGAGCATCGAGAAGATCGAGATTCCCGGGGCCGGTCATCTGACGGCTTCGATCGGGATCGCTTCGTTTCCGTTGCACGCGGCATCGCGCGCCGGATTGGTGACTGCGGCCGACACGGCGCTTTATCACGCCAAGCGGTCGGGCCGAAATCGCGTCGCCACTTTTGGCGAGGCAGGTGAGGAAACAAGCGCCACTCTGCTGCCGCCCAACCAAAACATTTCCGAATCGATAGAACACCGGGATTTATTGTCCATTTGAGTTGTGTTACAGGCGTCGCTGTCTGTGAAATCACGCGCGACATCGCGTGTCACATTAACATTACGAAGTACCTGCCTTGAGGGCGGCTTTGCCAGCCTGATCGATCTCACTTAGAATTTTAGATTCCAAGCTTTGCACTGAGCCTGATTGACTCGGCGATTACGAGCATCAGGCTTGATTTGTACTCGCAGAGTTTTGCCGACGTCTTAATTCATGAGTGACCTGCGCAAACTCGTCAAATACTTTCGACCTTACAAAGCCTCGCTGATCCTGGGCATCGGCTGCATTGTGGCCGGCGTAATCTTTAACGTAACCATCCCCATCATCTTTGGTAATGTCGTCGACGCGAATTGGGAACAGGTGAAGTGGTCAAGTCTGACTATCGCTGCCTTGAAAGTCCTGGGGGCAAGCGCGATGAGCGGGCTTTTCCTTTTTCTTCAACGCCGCATCATTATCGGCATGTCGCGCAATATCGAATACGACCTGCGTCAGGACTTCTACGCTCACCTGGTCGACCAGCCCCTCTCCTTCTTTCACGAACATCGGACGGGAGATCTGATGGCGCGCGCCACGAATGATCT
>DATENS010000191.1:0-3031 GCA_035274925.1 Pyrinomonadaceae bacterium
GGCATTGACGGAAAACACCTGCCCCAGCATCAGTATTTTCTTTCCGGCCTTCAATGATGGCGCGACAATCGCGCCTCTGGTCACCAAGGGCCTGAAGTTACTGCGCACGCTGACCGATGATTTCGAGGTCATCGTCATTAACGACGGCAGTACGGATGCCACCAAAGCTGTGCTGACAGAACTGGCCGCCAATAGCAACAACGTAAAGGTAATTCATCATTCTGAGAATTTGGGCTATGGCGCCGCACTTAGGTCAGGCTTTGACGCCGCGCAGAAGGAGCTCGTTTTTTACACCGATGGCGATGGTCAATACGACGTTAACGATTTGCCATTGCTGTTGTCTTCTCTTCGGCCGGATGTTGATTTGGTAAATGGTTACAAGATTCGGCGCGCTGACGGGAAGAGCCGAAAGATCTTAGGCGCAGCATACAATCGCCTGGTGCGCATTTTCTTCAATATTCCCGTGCGTGATGTTGATTGTGATTTCAGGATAGTGCGCGGCAGTCTTATGAAAAAAATCGACCTTGAGTCGACGGGCGGCAGCGTCTGCGTTGAACTCATTCACAAACTGGCCGCCGCCGGCTGCCGGTTCGCAGATGTCCCCGTGCCTCATTACCCGCGACTGTCGGGACGATCTCAGTTCTTCAGACCACGGCCAATCGCCAATCTCGCGGGATCGGTGGTCTCAATGTGGTTCCGGTTGGTTCTTTTGCCGAAAATCCTGCGCAGTTACAACCGCAAAACCGAAGCGCAACTTGCAACTTCGGACGAAAATTGTTTTCAGGGCGTTCTCAAGCGTTAGTCTGCCTGGGCAACATACTCAGGTCATTTGCAACTCATGAGTGTTTCGACAGCCTTTAGCGGCTACAAAGGCCGTTCAGTTCTAATCACCGGTGGATTGGGTTTTATCGGCAGCAATCTCGCGCGCCGGCTGGTGCAGGAAATCGGCGACGTGGAAGTGATTATTCTGGATTCTTTGCTTCCCGGCCAGGGCGGAAACATTTTCAATGTTGCGGATATCAAGGACCGCGTAGTTGTGCACACCTCAAGCATGTGCGAAGACTGGGCAGTCAATCACATTGTCGGTGGCGTCGATTACATCTTCAACCTGGCGGGAAGCGTAAGCCACCTCCAGTCAATGCAGAATCCGCAGGATGATCTCGCGCTTAATTGTCGTGCACAACTGGTTTTACTTGAGGCCTGCCGCAGCTTTAATCCGCATGCCAAGATCGTTTTCACCAGCACGCGCGCCGTCTACGGAAAACCGGTTTATCTCCCTTTTGATGAAAACCACCGCATCGCGCCTTTGGACGTGAACGGTATAAATAAGTACGCTGCCGAGAACTATCACCTCCTCTATCACCGGGTTTACGGCATGCGATGCGTATGCCTGCGATTGACAAACACCTACGGACCGCGCCAATTGCTCACCAACGATCGGCACGGGTTCGTCGGTTGGTTCATTCGCCAGGCGATAGACGGCGAAGAGATTCAGTTATTTGGCGATGGCCGCCAGAAACGCGATTTGAATTATGTCGATGACGTAGTCGACGCCTTGCTGTTGGCCGGCGCCAGCGAAGCAGGTGAAGGTGAAGTCTTCAACCTGGGCGGCAGCGAGCCGATCACACTCGCCGAGTTGGCAAATGAACTAATCTCGATCGCCGGCCGCGGCTCTGTGCGTCAGGCGCCATTTCCACCCGAGCGGCAGTTAATTGAAATCGGCAATTCCTACTCGAGTTATCGAAAAATTGAAAGTGCTCTAAAGTGGCGCCCCCGTACCTCACTCCGTGATGGCCTTGCGCACACCATTCAGTTTTACCAAAAACACCAGGAGCACTATTGGAATGGGAATGGGAACGGGAATGCGAGTCCCATTTCTTGATCTACGCCGGCAGCACGTCGAGGTTCGGCCGCAAATTGACGCCGCGATTTCTCGTGTAGTTAGCAGCGGCAATTTTGTGCTGGGTCGCGAAGTCGCTCTGTTCGAGAATGAGTGGGCCCGGTTCTGCCGGGTGGCCGGCGCCGTGGGTGTAAACAGCGGAACCGATGGTTTGACTCTTGCCCTCATTGCGGCTGCACAGCAAAGAAAGTCCCGCCAGGAAGTAATTACTTCGCCAGTATCAGCCGGCTATAGTGCGCTTGCTATTAAAAATGCCGGCCTCATTCCCGTCTTTGCTGACTTAGATCCTGTCACCTATACACTCTCGCCGGATGCGGTGGAAAGCGCGATCAATCGGCGTACGCTCGCGATAATGCCGGTTCACCTGTACGGCCAGATTACTGATATGAAGGCGCTTTGCGAAATTGCGGCTCGCCATCGTCTGATCATGATTGAGGATGCTGCGCATGCGCACGGCGTGGCGCCCGTCATTTGTAAAGGAAAAACCCACGTGCACGCCGCGGCGTTCAGTTTTTATCCCACCAAGAATCTGGGAGCAGCCGGTGATGGTGGGGCGGTAGTCTCTAACGATCGGCGACTGCTTGACCGCGTTAGGATCCTGCGTGAGGGGGGCCACACAACCGCGATAGGAATGAACGTGGCCGGCCAAAATTCTCGTCTGGACGAGATGCAGGCAGCGATCCTGCGAACCAAGCTGAAGCGCTTGCGGGCCTGGAATACTCGACGGCGACAGCTGGCGAGTCAGTATCGAAAAGCCTTGGCCGGTGTCCCGGACCTTGTATTGCCTGCCGATTCCGCCGCGCACGCATATCACCTGTTTGTCATACAACATCCTGAACGCGATGCTTTGCGCAAGCACTTACAGCGCCGGGGGATCGAAACGCTTATTCACTATCCATTCGTGCTTCACAAGCAGAAGCTTTTTGAGCATCGCACAAGGCTGCCCGTGGCTGAACACTTGGTGAAGCGCATTCTTTCGTTGCCGCTATATCCGCAACTTTTGCCGTCTGAGATTGACGCCGTTGCTGAAGCAATTAATGGCTTTTGATCTTGTCAGGTTTCGTGACGATGCAGATGGCTGATAGCCCGAAGGGAATTGCTTTGAAATATTTTAGCAGGAAGGCTTCGCTG
>DATENS010000192.1:0-3497 GCA_035274925.1 Pyrinomonadaceae bacterium
GTTTGACTATACAGCAGAGGTACAAAAAACATTGTCTCAGTGGCCTCCGTCGTCGTTTGGTGGGATAAGTTGTAAAACTAGGCCGATCCAACCGTGCGAGCCGCCGTTTCTTGCATACCTTCGTCACTTACTCAATGGAAAAGACGTAATGACGCTAGCACGGTGATGAAATATTCAGGGCAGAAGACTCTCGAGAGTTTTTCGGTGTACCTTAAACGCGCCGATAAGGCCGTATACTACCTACACAAGCGATGAGTAACGTTGACGGGATCTTGACGGCTCAGGGTGGCGTTGAGGGCGTTCGGAGCGATGGGAGCGCCAAAAAGCGTGCTCGTAAGTGATTGCAAAATAAGCAACTGCCGGTGTAGCATACTTTTAACGAAAATATCTGCCCGCTTGGCTCAGCGGTAGAGCACTCGCTTCACACGCGGGTTGAACGCTTTCAAAATTCCTAACAAAATCGCAAACGCTCAATAAAGACGCCGATTTTTTGTGTCCCTCGGTGTCACGTAGTGCCCTGCTGTGTCCCGAAAACCACGAAAAAAGGGGTAAAGAAAGGGGTATACGAACACTGGCCTTTGGGCCATAGAAGGTTGAGAGAAATAGGATGAAAATGACGAACGAACAATTCGGCAATCCCGATGACTTCGATGGTGGCACCTACGGGCTTGCGGTTTCTAATGAGTGTTTGGCTACTCGCAAGAAATTAGTTCGTACAAAAACTGATGAACGTGCGCTTGCAGCGGGAGGTGCCCAATGACAGGCAAAGTCGAAATCATCAGCCGCACGTACCGCAAGATCAAAGGCAAGTATTATGCTCGTGTCCGCTACAAGATCGATGACGGTAAACCGCTCGACATTCTCCGTCAGGTTGAGAACAAGTCTGCGGTCAAAGCCAAGCAGGCAGAGATTGAAGTTGAACTACTGAAGAATGGACCAGCACAACTCGTTGCCGGTAAAGTTACGTTCCGGCAGCTTGCTCAATATGCCAAAGACAACATCTATGTCGCTGCTGTTTACGACAATCAGGAGACAAAGATATTAGGCGTTCGAAGTGTTGTGCCGGCACACGCTGCTCTCAATAATCTGGTCGCGTTTTTCCGAGATATGGATATAAGAAAGATCAACGAAAAGAAGCTGACGGAGTATCAGGTCGCACGGCTGACCGGAACAATAAAGAATCGGCGAAAGGTTAGTCTCTCGACCGTTGATCGTGAGTTGTCTAAGGCCCGCAGGCTCTTTAACATTGCGGTCGAAGAAGAGTGGCTCCTTAAATCGCCATTCACTAAAACGGTGTCAAGGAATTTGATTCACGACGCTGCTGAAAGTCCAGATCCAATTAAGACTCGCGAGCTTACTGACGAAGAGGCACTGCAAGTAATGAAGGCGCTCGACACTCCTGAACGTCGTCATACTCTACCAGTGTTCATCGCGGCAATGGATACTGGAGCCAGAAAGTCCAGCTTGTTGAATTACCTTCGCTGGAAAGACATTAACTTTGCTGACGAGATCATCACGCTCACTGCCTACAAAGGCAAAGGGAGGAACATCAAGCCAAAGCGCTGGCCGGTGCAGATGACTAGCCGGTTGAAGAAGGAGTTGTTGCAACTGCAACTCCAGAGAAAGAACAAGAACGACGATGCTCTTGTCTTTGAACCTGCGAAGGTCAATTTGCGCAAGTTATGGATTGCGGCATACGCCGAAGCAGGAGTGCCAAATGGTATACGCTTCTTCTACTCTGTGCGTCACAACTTCGGAACTGAAATGGCTAATGAAGGCATGCCCTTACCAGCGCTTGCTAATCTATTAGGCCACAGTGACGTGAAGATGACGATGAGATACTACAACATGAATAAGAAAACCATTGATAAGGCTCGCGACATTCTCAACAGGAGGGCAATGGTCAATGGCTAAAAAGACGATCCTCGCGAGGCGCGCCGTTGACCAACGTATTGAGAGCGTACGATCCAGGATCACTTAAAATCTTGGTGATACTAGGGCTCAAGAATCTAAGAACGGACACGACAGGTTACAATATAACGTGTTACACAAGCATCTATGATCTAACCAGAAGTTAGGCATCACTAAGATAACCGTGAGAACGAACTATGTCCTTATCGACTTCGAAAGCGTTCAAACCAAATCGCTTGAACTGCTGACTCACGATCATTTCAAGGTGATCGTGTTCGTCGGAGCAAACCAGGGCAAGCTACCCTTCGAACTTGCGGTGTCATTGCACCAGCTCGGACCTCGCGCAGAGTACATCGAGATTTCGGGTCATGGCTTGAATGCTCTCGACTTCCACATTGCCTACTACATTGGACGACTCGCCGTCGAAGAACCGTCTGCGTACTTCCACATCATCTCCAAGGACACGGACTTCGATCCGCTGATTCAACACCTGAGGTCGAAGAAGATACTCGCTGGCCGGGTCACCACGATTGCCGACATTCCAGTTGTGAAGGCGTCAAACTCAAAGTCGCCGCATGAACGCATCGCCGTCATCGCAAGGCTCCAACAACTCAAGGCTTCCAAGCCACGGACTGTCAAGACGCTTAGCAGCACAGCAACGCGAGCGTAAGTGGTTGGTGTTGCCGAAGTCTCCCGTAAAGTTAGCGAGAATTTTTGGGGGCATTTAGATGTCGAGTTCCGCGCGTGTCTGTAGCACGCGCACGACATGGCCACGCGAGATGATTCCCGCCAGACTTCCATGCTGGACGACCGGCATCTGATTTACATCCTCTCGGCCCATCATTTCCAATGCCTCAGCCACTGGTCGTTCCGGACCTATGCTTCGCAAAGTCTCAAGCGAACGCATTACGTCGCCAACCGTTGTGTACGGCCAGCGCCCGCGATCAATCGCCTTCACTTCGTGCGGCGTAATGATACCGGCTGGCCTTCCCTGTTCGAGCACCACGAAACAGCGATGACCGGTCGGCAGTAAGTGTTCATGGACGAATGTCTCAAGGTTCGAATTTGCATCTACGGTTGCAAATTGCTGTGTCATTACATCGCCAACTCTCAGGCCCGTGAGACGTTCAGTAATCTCAACCTGTGCGCCGCTTGCACGCGCCGCATCCAGCAGGAACCAACCGATGAAGGCAATCCACAAACCTCCGAACCCCGCGCCGCTAAAGAAACGCAAAATACCCAACATGATGAAACCTAGAGCAACAAGCTGGCCCACTCTCGAAGCTATGCGAGTAGAACGGTTCGCATCTCCTGTGATCCACCACACTATGGCACGCAGGACGCGTCCACCATCTAGCGGAAATCCGGGAATCATGTTGAAAATGGCAAGGGCGATGTTGATGAAGCCCAACCACATAAACATCGCCATAGCAGGCGAGGGTGCTTCGGCGGAAAAGTTCCAACCCAACAACCATGCCACAGCAAGACAAACTACTCCAATCACAATACTGGCGATTGGACCAATGATGCCCATCCAAAACTCTGATTTTGCATCCGCGGCGTCTTTCTCGATCTGCGCTACGCCA
>DATENS010000193.1:0-8559 GCA_035274925.1 Pyrinomonadaceae bacterium
ACCTCAACGGATTGTGTCGTTCCACGGGCGCCGGCTGCGAAGTCGCATAACTGAACGCTCGCGCCCGATGATCTCAAAAACCTCAAACATCGACGGGCCCACGGCCTGGCCGGTCAACATTGTGCGCGAAGCATTGATGAAAAGGCCAGCTTTAACTTCAAATTTTTCTGCGGCCGCCCGGAGCGCGGCCTCGACCTTTTCGGTGCTGAACGGCTCAACTTCGTCGAGTTCCGCGGCGAGCTGCGGCAGCAACTCCTCCAACCGCGGCTCTTTAAGAATGTTCTTCTTTACCGCCGCAGGGTCGAGATCGAAGTCTTCCGAAAAATAGGCGCGGCCCTGCGAGGAAAAATCCTTTAAGGTAAAGAAACGATGGCGGATTAACTCGACCGCTTTCTCGAACCATTCGCGGTCATCGTCGTCGTATTCTTCACGCCAGAGCTTTTCCGCGCGCAGCTCAGCCTTCACCATCGGCAGCAAGTCATTGAGCGGCATCGTGCGAATGTACTCGGCGTTCATCCACAGCGCCTTATCGTCGGTCCAGTGGCGCGGATCGTTTTCGTGAAAGTTGAAAACGGCGTTGGCACGGCCAATCCCCTCGAGCGAAAAGTTTTCGACCAGCTCGTCACGCGACAGGATTTCTTTTCCTTCGGGCGGCGACCAGCCCAACAGCACTAGAAAATTTCGGAACGCGGCCGGAATAAAACCGCGATCCCGATAAGTCGTCAGCGAGACCACTTCGCCGTGCTTGCGCTTGGAAAGTTTTGCTTTGTTAGGAGCGAGAATCAGCGGCAGGTGCGCGAACTCGGGGGCCGGGGCGCCAAACGCCTGATAGAGCAGGATTTGTTTGTGCGTGTTCGTCAGGTGATCCTGTCCGCGAATCACGTGGGTAATGCCCATCTCGATATCGTCGAGCACCACCGAGAGGTTGTAGAGCGGGTGACCGTCCGATCGCAACAGCACCAGGTCTTCGATTTCCGCATAGCCGCGCTCCTGTTCACCGTAAACAAGATCTTGAAATCGAGAAGTGCCTTCCGCCGCTACCTTCAAACGAATCGCAAATGGTTCGCCGTTCGCGGCGCGCTCATCTGATTCGCTTTTTGCCAGATCACGAAACGGATTGCTGCGATGGTCCACGCCTTCGGCCGATTGCGCGCGGGCGCGCTGCGCGATGTCCTGCTTGATCGATTTGTCTTCACGTTGCTCTTTCGGTGTGAAATCGCGATAGGCCTTGCCCTCTTCGACCAGACGCCGGGCCGCGGCGCGATGCTTTTCAGCATTGTCGGATTGAAAGATTAGATCTTCGTCATAGTCCAGCTCGAGCCATTTCAATCCTTCGATAATCGATCGCGTTGATTCGTCGGTCGAACGTTCCAGGTCCGTGTCTTCGACGCGCAATAGAAATTTGCCGCCCGTCTTGCGCGCGAACAGCCAGTTGAACAGGGCCGAACGCGCTGCGCCGATGTGCAGATAGCCGGTCGGTGAAGGTGCAAAGCGAACTCTGGTGGTCATTGGTTAGTAGTCAGTTGTCCGTTGTTAGTGGTCAGTTATTGCTCGTAAATTCACTCTGGACGCAATAAAAATAGCCAGCAAGCAGAAACAGAAGCCAGCAACAACACGTTCGACTGACCACTGACAACTGACCACTGACTACTGGAAAAATGGCGGAGATGACAGGATTCGAACCTGTGAAGGGCTTTTGACCCTTAACGGTTTAGCAAACCGCCGCCTTCAGCCACTCGGCCACATCTCCGCATCGAGACGTAAAAGTATTCTAAGGCGCGCCACTTTGTTGTCAAGACGAGCTGCCGAGGACTAGGTCTGCAAAGTCGAGCCTTTGTTGCGGCGACCACGGAAAATTACAAGCAAAAGAACGCCGATACCCACACCCATGAGGAATCCGAAAAGCAGATCTGACCATCTGTCCGAAAAGTGCTGGCGTTGCGCGAACCAGTGCCAGAGATTTGCAGCGGCCAGACAGATCAAGCCGACGGGCAAAAGTTTCTTTGAATTCATTGATCTGGAAAACATTTCAAAGCTCCCGCATCACATTTAGCCCGCCCCGCAAACTCGAAGTCAAGTTCACCCGCTACGCAGTTAAGCCCACGGGCCGAGGGGCGCTGCGCAGTTGGACCGGTAGTTGTGGCGCGCAGCAAACCTGCATCAGCTTTTCGCGATCGCGCTGCAGTTCCGGATGCTCAGCCAGTGACGCGCGCACTTCCCGAAAGATGCGCGCCGCGTGTTCGTCGAGCGGATCGCTCAGCCGGTAATGCATCCATTTCCCTTCGCGGCGCGAAGTGACCAGTTCGGCACGCCGCAGGTAGGCGAGATGCCGCGAGATTTTCGGCTGGCTCGTCTTCAAAATGGCCACCAGAAAGCAGACGCACACTTCCGAATCGCCGAGCAGGCCGATTAGCCTGAGGCGAGTTCGATCGGCAAGAGCCTTGAACAGGAATTCGAGGTCGTAAGTTTTCTTTGTCATCTCAATCCATTCCAACTTCTTTGCTTCGTCGTTCGAGCAAGATCGTGTCGCGCCATACTCCGTTGAGTTTGCCGATGCGTTCGCGCCGTCCGACTTCACGAAACCCGCACCCGCGGTGTAACGCGAGCGTGGCAATATTTTCCGGAAAGACCACCGCTTGCAACGTCCAGATGCCGTGCTTTTCCGCCTCCTCAATCAGCGCGACCAGCAGCGAGCGGCCGACGCCCTGGCCGCGACTGGGGCCTGCGACATAAACGCTTACCTCGGCTACTCCGGCATACGCCCGCCGGCTCGACACCGGGCTCAGCGCCGCCCAACCGATAGTCCCGTCCGGACCAGCGGCGACCAGACGGCCAAACTGCAGGTGCGATCGATTCCAACTCTCCCACGACGGGAGATCCGTCTCGAATGTGGCCTGGCCGGCAGCCATTCCGTCAGCATAGATGGCGCTCACGTCCTCCCAGTCGGCGGGCTTCATCCCGCGAATCGCGATTTTTGTCATATACGGCTTGACAGATGTGTCCAGCATCGCTATCCTGCTTTCACATTCGCTCAGGCGAATATGATTCTAAGGAGGATTTCAATGGAAGGCAAGAACGAAACCATGTCGCCGGCTGGCGATTCGATAACCATCAGCGCTTTGAAAGCGCATCTGGCCCTGAATGTCCGCGACGTCAACCAAAGCATCGAGTTTTATCGCAAACTGTTCGGCATTGAGCCCAGCAAAGTGCGCACGGGCTATGCCAAGTTCGACGTACACAATCCCCCGCTCAACTTCACCCTGAATGAGAGCGCGGTCCAAAACCGCGGCGCCCTGTCGCACCTGGGAATTCAGGTGCGCTCGACCGCAGACGTGCTGGCTACTCGTCAGCGCTGGAACGCGGTGGGACTTGTGACGCGCGATGAAATGCAAACCAACTGTTGCTACGCAACTCAGGACAAAACCTGGGTGCGCGATCCTGACGGCAACGAGTGGGAAGTTTTCGTGGTGCTGGAAGATAATCTGCCGGAAACGGCCGCGTGCGAATGTGGCACGAAAGTACCGGACGTTGCGGCACAGCCACTTAGTGCCGACGCAGCAGCTTCCTGTTGCGCACCTACGCAGGTCGGCATAGCACGGTGAACCTGGCAAGACGGACTGTTGCTGAAGCTCTTGGGACGGCGATGCTGCTGGCGGCGGTGGTCGGTTCCGGCATCATGGCGGAACGACTCGCGGGCGGTAATGCAGCGATCGCTTTGTTAGCCAACACCATCGCCACCGGAGCTGCACTGATTGCATTGATTCTGACGTTCGGGCCAATCTCTGGCGCTCATCTGAATCCGGTGGTCACGCTCAGCTTAATATTCCGATCTGACTTTGTAATGCGCGATGCTCTGGCTTACATCCTCGCGCAGATGCTCGGAGCTCTCGCCGGCGTCGCTGCCGCGAATGTCATGTTCAGCCTGCCACCGGTGCATTTCTCTTCGCATTCGCGAACGGGCGCCGCGCTGTGGTTGAGCGAATTTCTTGCGACATTCGGCCTCGTGCTGGTAATTCGACTTTGCTCAAAGTTCCAGCCACAGATGATTGCGTTTGCCGTGGCCGTTTATATCTCCGCGGCGCATTGGTTTACTTCTTCGACATCTTTCGCGAACCCGGCGGTCACATTGGCCCGATCCCTGAGCGACACATTCACCGGAATCCGGCCATCCGATGTTCCGGCATTCATTTTGGCTCAATTGGCCGGTGCTGGAGTGGCCACCCTTCTGGCCTTGTGGTTGATTCCCCGCAGTACGGAGGTTGCTGATGACTGAAAAGAAGAAAGTCCTGATCCTCTGCACGGGCAACGTGGCGCGCAGCCAAATGGCCGAAGGCTTGTTGCGGCACATGGCCGGCAATCAGTTTGAGGTTTTCAGCGCCGGCCTGCTGCCGAGTTATGTCCGGCCGAACGCCATCACGGTGATGAAAGAGTTAGGCATCGACATTTCACATCACCGTTCGAAATCGCTTGATGAATTTCTGGGGACATCATTCGACTATGTGATCACAGTGTGCGACCACGTGAATGAACGTTGTCCGGTCTTTCCCGGGACCGCCAAACGAATTCACTGGAGCATCGACGATCCGGTGGCGCCCGGGGGCGAAGCGGCCCAGCTCGAGGCTTTTCGTAATGCGCGCGACGATTTGCAGCGGCGCCTTCTCGCCTTCATTGCACAAGAAAAAAGCGCCGCCGAGAGTTAATCTCGACGGCGCCGTTTCCCCTTGGTCTCAAAAATTAAAACTCGGCCGCGGGGCTCTGATTCGAAATCGGCGTTCGGCCCGGACGTTTTCCGCGCCGTTCGCGATGCTCACGCCGGTTCTTGCGCATTTCTTCCAGCTTAGCCTTTTGCTCTGCGGTCAATAAGCTCGCCATTTGCGTCCGCGCATTCTTGCGCGACTCTTGAAGCTGACGACGAAGCTCTTGCGCCCGAGCGCGGTCGGCCTCGCTGAGCGTTCCTGTGCGCGCCTTCTGGCGCAGTTGAATAAGTTCTTCACGTTGAGCCTTGTTACTGGCGAAGGTGGCTTGACGGATCGCTCTCGCCTGCTCTTTTTGCTGATCGGTCAGATTCAGTTGGCGCAGGCCCGCCCGCGCCCGACGGCGCTGCTGACCACGCATGCGGCGGCGGCCCATACGTTCCCCACGACCAGGTCGTTGTACGCCTGGGGTATCGGTTGGCTGGGACTGCTGAGCGACAACCACCGCGCCTGACAAACTGAGGACTGTTACCAGGCTTGCGCCCAGGATCTTAATCTTCTGAAACATTGATTCACACTCCTTGTTAATAATGAACATTGGGCGCCGTTAGCCTTTAGGTGCGATTTCCGCGCCACGGAAACTTAGACGTTCGACCGGTCAAGACGGACGAACTTAATTCCTGACATAGTCGGCGCGCGCATCCTCCGTATGACTCACGGGCGGGGTGGCCCCGTGACACTATCATTGCTGCTTGCTTCAAAGGCTTACAAACATTAATCTCTTGCGGTAGCAAAAGGACGAGCCCGGGTTTACAATTCCGCGCGAATGAGACTTCTTCAAAACATCAACTCGCCGGCCGACTTACGGCAACTGAAAATCGATCAATTGCAGGAAGTAGCCGAGGAAATCCGGCTCTACATCCTGGAAACGATGTCGCGTGTCGGCGGCCACACCGGGGCGTCCCTGGGCGCTATCGAGCTAGCGGTTGCGATGCACTACGCGTTCGACACGCCACACGATCGTCTGGTGTGGGACGTGGGCCATCAAGCCTACGCACACAAGATCCTGACGGGCCGGCGCGATCTGCTGCCCACCGTCAAGCAGTACGGCGGCATCAGCGGTTTCCTCCGTCGCGACGAATCTGAATACGACACCTTTGGCGCGGGGCACGCTTCGACCTCCCTGTCCGCCGCGCTGGGAATGGCCATCGCGCGAGATCGCAAAGGTGAAGACCATCACGTGGTGGCGCTGATTGGCGATGCCTCGCTCACCGGTGGCATGGCGATGGAAGCGATCAATCAAGCCGGTCACTTGAAGACCCGTTTGATCGTCGTCCTTAATGATAACGAGATGTCGATCGCGCCGGCGGTTGGCGCGCTGACGGGATACCTGAATCGAATTCGCGAAGCCCATGGCTATCATCGCTTCAAGGATGAAGTCGAAGAGACTCTACTAGCGATTCCGACGGTCGGCGAAAGATTGCATCACGCGGCCAAGGCTATGAAAGATGCGATCGCGGCGGCAGTGTTGCCGGGCGCGCTGGTCAATGAACTTGGGTTCAAGTACATCGGCTATGTTGATGGGCACAATGTACGTTCGCTGGTTAAGGCGCTGCGCGAAGCTCAGCAAATCAAGGATGGACCAGTAATCGTCCACGCGCTCACCACCAAGGGCAAAGGCCACCCCGCGGCTGAGAATGATTACTACAAGTGGCATGCGACCGGGCCCTTTGATTTGAAGTCAGGCAAACCGGTCAAGTCCGCTGCCAAAGCTCCGACCTACACCAAAGTTTTTGGCGACACGCTGTGCGAGCTTATGGCCAAGGACGAAAAGATCGTCGCCCTGACGGCGGCCATGCCGGACGGCACCGGCGTTTGTGAAGCACTGGAACGATTTCCGGCGCGATCGTTTGACGTGGGCATCGCGGAACAACACTGCGTGACGTTTGCTGCCGGGCTGTCAGTGGAAGGCCTGAAGCCGGTCTGCGCGATCTACTCGACATTCTTGCAACGCGCTTTCGATCAGATGATTCACGATGTCTGTATCCAGGACCTGAACGTGAAGTTCTGTATGGATCGCGGCGGCATCGCCGGCGGTGATGGTCCGACTCATCATGGTTTGCTGGACATCGCCTACATGCGCGGTGTGCCGAACATGATCGTGATGGCTCCCAAAGACGAAGGCGAAATGCGCGACATGCTCTTCACCATGGTCGAGCACATCGGCCCGGCGGCGATGCGTTATCCGCGTGGCAACGGTGTCGGCGCGCCGATCGATCAGGCGCCGAAGCTGGTTGAAATCGGAAAGGCTGAGTTGCTGCGCGATGGCGGCGAGATTGCGATCGTCGCGTACGGATCGATGGTCCATCCGTCTTTGCAGGCCGCCGAGAACCTGGCAAAAGAAGGCATCGAGGCGACCGTAATTAACGCGCGGTTCGCCAAGCCGCTCGACAGCGGACTACTGCTCGCCCTGGCCCGAACCAAGCGCCTGATCGTGACCGTCGAGGAAGCGTATCTCGCCGGCGGATTTGGCTCAGCAGTGCTCGAATTACTGGAAGAAAACGGTCTGCAGGACAAGGTCCGTTTCGTGCGCATGGGAATTCCAGACCGGATTGTGACGCACGGCGATCCGAAGTTACTTCTGGCCAAGTATGGCCTGGATGTCGACGGCATTTACACGAAGGTGAAAGAGTCGTTGGAAATTCTGGAAGATCGGCGCGCGCGTCATCAAAAAGTAAAAGCTTAAGTTTCGCTCATCTCCTCAACCCGTCAACGCGAAACCCGAAAACCGCATCTAAGCTCCCGACCGGCTCTCCCGCAAGGTCATGAACGCTAGTCGAATACAAATTCCACTGTCACTCCCCGAACCGCATTTCGATGACGAGACCACAGTCGTCACGGCGCGTCAGGTAGTGCCTCTTGATCAGGCGCGAGGCAACGACCGCCGGCAACGAGTGCTCGCGATTTTACCAATGCTTCTGGCGGCCGCTTTTTGTGGCGCACTGGCCGCGTTCGCTGTTAATTATTTCGAACGCCGCGCGACCGTTTCGACCGTGTCTCAGCCGGCAACTGAAACTAACAGAAACGCGCAAACGGCGGCGCCTGAGGCCATACCCGCTCAACAGGCCGCCAGCGAATCAAACGAAGAGCCCACCGGCAGTTCGCAAACCTCTGACAGTGTCGTTTCGGATGCGCCATCCAGCACCGCCTCGACAGACAACAGCGAAAGATCCATTCAGCCGTCTGGGATTGCAAAGAAGGCCGCCGACCCGCCTGATCCTAAACAACTCGTGCGGCAAAGACGCGTGCGTCCAGTCAGCGATCAGCCGCAAGAAGGCCAGAATGACAACCCCAAGTCTCGTGGCGCGGGCAGAATTCAGGATATTTTCAGCGGACCCCACCCCTAACCCTCAATTTTCTGTCCATTTCCTGCAGTCCTAACCGGGTTTATGGTGTGAAAAGATTGTTGACCATCGCTTCGCGGCGTGGCATTATGCGCCTGAGGCGTTCAGCATATTGTGCCCTTTCCTGGTTCGCCCGCCCCGATCCTCCGAAAAAACTCAATACCCGACCTGTCTTACGTGGAATGAAAACTCGCGCGGTGCGGCGCGAGAGGAGGTCACCCCTAATGAAGCGGCAATTTTTTTATGAGCGCGAGTGTATCCATCGAGATCACGCGGCCGATGGCGAAACCTACAACGGAATGTTTTTCGTCAAGGCGCTGCAGCGGCTGCAGAGCGACGACGCGGTGAAGATGGCAAGTAAGGTGTCACCATTTTATTGGGTCGATGCGCCGCGCGTACTGGTTTG
This sequence comes from Pyrinomonadaceae bacterium, assembly GCA_035274925.1. Lineage (GTDB taxonomy): Bacteria > Acidobacteriota > Blastocatellia > Pyrinomonadales > Pyrinomonadaceae > UBA11740. Next base: position 8,505 of record DATENS010000193.1, read on the forward strand.
GTTATGCCGGCAATGCGCGAGCGAGCTGAGTCTCGCTGATGCGCCGCGGGCCATC
>DATENS010000194.1:0-19816 GCA_035274925.1 Pyrinomonadaceae bacterium
CACCGGTGATCGCATGAAACGCGCCCGCCGCGCCGCCGGGCGTGGGGACGGCTGAGCCAATCATCGACCATCCCAGGACAAACAGCGCATGCGCGAGACCGAGCCGAAGCCCGAACGCCCGGAACACGATCAGGTTCGCCGCCGCTATCGAAAGCCACATCAAAAGCGACCATCCAACGGTGGTGGCCAACTCGCGCGCGTTCGCGAGCACACGCAGGGCCGTAGCGAGCTGTGTCAGAAGACCCAGCAGCGCCTGTTTGATTCGGTTGCCGAACGCGGACTCAAAGCTTAGCCGTCGATCGATCCAGCCGATCACTTTTGCCGAACGCGATCGAAACCATATGAGCACCCCAATCGCCATCAGCAGCCCCGCAACCAGGGCGAAACCCATCTGGCGGGCGCGTGCGAATTCAGAGGCTGCGACCGTCGAGGGAGTAAACCAAACGAGGCTGACGGCAAAGAGAAGCAATACCGTCAACGCGTCATAAACCCGCTCAACAAAAACCGTGGCAAATGATGCCGCAGGCCGGACGCGCTTATCGCGCATTGGCAAAACCAGCGGACGGACAACTTCGCCTGCCCGGCCAATAGTCAGGACTGCTCCATACCCGACAGTGGTCGCGATCCAAATCTCCCGCAGGCTCGCCTTCGTGATGGGCGCTAAAAAGGCCCGCCATCGCACCGCCCGCCAGAAATACCCGCTCAACACGACGCCGGCGGCCACCAGAATGAGGCGCCAATCTGAGCTTGCCAGGGCCGCCTTCACCTGGTTCCAGTCCAGCTTTCGGCCGAACCACCAGACGATGACGGCTGCCAGCAAAAGCAGCACAAGAAACTCCAGATACCTTCGATATTTTGCCGGCATTCCCGAAATGAAAAAATGGGGACAGACTTGACTAAGTAATAACGCGAACCACAAGATATGGTGTGGCCCAGCCAGCCTACAACAGTTTAATGTTGGGCGCAAGAACCGTTTCCAGAGGCTGGTCCTTCAGGAGAGACTCGTGAGCGAATCCGTTCCACCACGCCGCAATCGCCGAGGGAACTTTGTCTTTCAGCCATACGTAAGACGGTCGTGTCAGGTGATGGCACACCTGATTTTTTCTCGAAAAACGAGCAGAATCGGAGAGTCAACCAGTGGGAGCCGCGAGGAGCTTGGCTACCAATGAAGGCGCTGAATTAGTAAGGCGATGCCGCTCCGGGGACGGTGCGGCGTGGGAAGAAATTGTTCAGAGCTACTCGCGCCGCGTCTACAATCTCGCCTATCGCTTCACTTCCCGCGCTGACAGTGCCGAAGATCTTACCCAGGATGTCTTCATTCGGGTTTACCGATCACTCGAGCAGTACGACGCCAGGCAAGGAGACCTGCAGAACTGGTTGATGCGCCTGGCCCGCAATCTGATCATTGACGATTACCGCAAACGCCAACGCGCTCCCCAGGACGAGGCCGCGGACGACCTCGAGGACCACAAATACCATCTGCGGGCAGCAAACAGCTCAGTACAGCGGGAGATGGAACGCCGTGAACTGGGCGCACAGGTCCAGGCCGGAATCGATAAGCTGTCTCCCGACTTACGCACGTGCGTGATTCTGCGAGATATCGAAGAGTTGAGTTATCAGGAAATTGTAGATCTCCTGAAAATACCGGAAGGCACGGTAAAATCGCGGATAAATCGTGGTCGCATTGAACTCGCGAAGATTCTCCGTCGTATGCGAATAGTGGAGGCGTGAAGTCAGAATGCAGTAAGCAGACGGGAGTAAGCAGGAAAAACCAACGATGCTTTGTCACGAATTTGAAGATCAACTGACGGACTACCTCGATGGAGCGCTCTCTGCCGAGGGGCATCGCGCGTTTGCAGAACACGCGATGCGCTGTCCCGTGTGTCACGATCTCCTCGGTGATGTGAAGGGCACCCTGCTCGCCTGCTCGTCTTCCGAGGCGCCGCCGGCTGGGATTGATTTGGACGCGCGGATCCTGATGAAGACCGCGCCCGAAACAACCATTACCTGCGAACAGTTTGAAGAACATCTGACTGACTATCTCGACGGGTTTCTGCTGGCCCCGCTTTATCACCGCTGGGAACGGCATGCTGCGTTGTGCTTCAACTGTAGCGAGCTGCCCGGAGAAGTAGTGCGGACAATTGGCGCTTGCTACACGTACCTGCAGGACGAGCTGCCGGTGCCGGCAGGCCTCGAGGCTCGCATTCTGCAGGATACGATCGGCAACGTTTTGCCTGAGAGGGTACGAGCGCCGCTTAAGTCTCGTTTGATCGAATGGCTCAGGGGCGCGCTGGATCCCATCGTGTCGCCACAGCTGGCGACGGTGGCGACCATGTTGCTGGTTGCGGTTTTCGTATTGACGAATACCGTTTCGACTGACGGTTCGGTCCGCGGTCTGTATCGCGCCAGTATTCAGTTGGCTGAAAAGACCGCCGACAGCGCCACCAAAGGTTCAGAAAAAGGGGTGAAGAGGCTCGCCGGCAGTGTCGATGATTTGATGGGCGGGGACAGCGATAACAGAGGAAGCAATGGTAACGAGAATCAGAATAAAGCGAATCAAAACAGCTCGCCGCAAGGCTCGCAGAATAACGACTCGCGTGGAAAGCAGAAATCACAAAACCGCTAGACCGGTGTTCGACAAGCTTTAGTTTGTCGCTCAGACCGCTGGCAGGTAAAGCGTCAAACTAAAGTTTGCCGAACTAATAAGAAACTGATGAACTGTAACTATCACCCGAAGAATCCCGCGATCGTTAACTGCAGCAATTGTGCGCGGCCCCTCTGTCCGGCGTGTGATCATCGCATTCGCGGCTTTGCTTTTTGTCAGGACTGCATCGTGGCCGGCGTGGACATGCTCCATCATCAACGGTCGCGGCCTTCGGACCAACAGGTAGTGCGCCGCAAGACGTCTCCGTTCATCGCCACTTTTCTTTCATTCTTTGTGCCCGGACTGGGCGCGGCTTATAACGGACAGACTTCGAAAGCGATCGTTCACTTCGCAATCTTTGCCAGCTTTTTCCAAATGGCCGTAGTCACCGATGGGGTGACTTTCTTCGTACTCGGCGTGGCCGGTACCTGGTTGTTCGCGGCGGTCGACGCATGCCGCACCGCACAGTTGATGCGCGCCGGACTCGCGCCTGACGCCGAAGAGGATGCCATCACGCGCCAGTTGTATGGCAATCCGTTGGCGTGGGGATTGACGTTACTCGTGTTGGGCTCGATGTTTCTCGCGCACACAGTGCTCGGGGTTCAGTTCCCGATGCGCCGCGCATTGCCCGTCGGTCTGGTTCTGCTGGGCGCCTATGTTTTGTATGACTATCTGAAACGGCATCGCCGGCGTGACGAGATGCGCCTGTTCGATGTGAATAATCCGCCGGCGTCGGTCGTGGTTAATCACTTTACGAGAAATGAATATGGCGCCGACGATTTCGCGACGCATGTGAGACCGCGCCAGTTGGGCTCGGCCAGATTTAAGTAACAGGAGCCCAGTCATTCTTATGAGGTACCCATGGCAATTCTAAGTCTTCTGAGCCGCGGCGGCGCCGTTATCGGAGCGGTTTTCCTGATTGTTGCCCTCTTACAGCAGTTAATTGCTGTCGTTGGAATTCTGCTTGCCCTCGTTAAGCTGGCCATCATTGTTGTCTTTGTAGCGGTCCTCGTAATGATCGGTCTCGCGATTTACCGCGATCGTTGCCGCCGCAAGAACGAAGTTTCAGGCGCATAAATCCAATACTTCTGAATCCAGCCCGGCCCGCAACCCCGCTGGCGGTTTGCCATCTCCTACCCCGTGTGATAGGGTTTCGCACTTCAAGCAGCATCCAGGGCAACCCGACTGAATCTGGAATACCAACGATTCAGCGATCTGTCCGCTGCATCTTCAAGCTGGGTTCTTGAAATCTTCGGCAGGTTCTTACTTTTAAGGCCTCGCAAAATTTAGTTTTTCAGTCGCCCGTCGGCGTCTGTTACTTTCCCGGTCACTACGCGGCCCCGTTTTACAAACGCGCGTAGCGGTCGACAGGAGCAGAAGGATGACCCGAGACGACCGCTTTTATGCTTTTATCGTAGCTCGCACTTCCCGATCACGCGCCCACATTCGTCGCATCTGCGTTCATAAACGTTGGATCAAAATGGCTGTACTGGCTCTCTTTGTAGTGGCCACCGGCCTGGTCTATGGCTTTTATGGTTTGACACAGCAGGCCGCACATCTGCGCACTGAGCGCGAGAACGCCCGCCTGCGTGCCCAGAACGAAAAGCAGCAAAAAGAACTGCAGAATCTGAATAATCGAGTCAATGCCGTCGAAGACACTTCGCGAAGATTGGCTGAGATGTCGGGCCTGCCCGCCGGCGAACAACAAGCGCCACGAGGACAAGGTGGACCGGCTCGTCCAATCGACAACCCTTCGGATCTCGCTTTAATCGAGTCGAAAACCGCACGCCTCGAGCGCCAGATGTGGGTCTACCAGGAAATGGTGCGTGGCCACGGCATGATTCCCTCGATTTGGCCGGTCATCGGCGCACTTGAGAGCGGAGTGGGCGGACGCCGCAACCCGTTCGGTGGGCGTGGATACGAATATCACGAAGGACAGGACATCGACGCCGAGTACGGCGACGCCGTTCAGGCAGCAGCCAGCGGCAAGGTAACCGTCGCCGGAAGGCAGCGAGGCTATGGCAACGTCGTTTACGTGGATCATGGCGCCGGCTTGTCCACTCGCTACGGCCATCTATCCCAAATCAACGTTGCAGTGGGACAGACGGTCACTCGCGGTCAAACGATCGGTTTGGTTGGATCAACCGGACGATCAACCGGCCCACATCTTCACTACGAGGTGCGCATTAATAATCAGCCGGTGAATCCAAGAAACTACCTCCCCGGCGCTGAAAGAAAGTAAGGGGCGCGCGCATCTTGCGCGTGGTGCCACAATACCGGGCAGAGCCGATCCCCAGAGTCTCTGCCTCCGGATCCTGACTTCCCTTCTCTCGAAACAATTCTGCTTGGTCACGCGTAGGTTGATTGCTAATATCGCGAGACCTTTGAATTCGCAAAAAATCCAAACGAAAGTGAAACAACAAGTTAAGATGCGTTCAAGACAACCGCACTTCATTGCGCTGGTTCTGTTGCTGGCCGTAGCGCTGGGCATGCTCCCCGGTTTTGGTGTGCAGGCCGAAGAGGGCATGTTCCCTCCTGACGCCGTGGCCAAACTCAACTGGGCCGATATGGCCAAGCGTGGCATGAAGCTCAAACCAACCGATATCTTCAATCCGAACGGAGCCAGCTTTGCCGACGCGATTGTACGGGTCGAGATTGGCACCGGTGGCTTTGGCACCGGCGAGTTTGTTTCTCCCAACGGTCTCTTGTTGACGAACCATCACGTGGGTTTTGATGCCCTGGTTGCGGCTTCAACTCCGGGAAAGAATTACGGAGAAGACGGCTACAAAGCCAATTCGCAGGCTGAAGAACTACCCGCCAAGAATTACGCCGTGCGCCTGACGACGGAAATCAAAGATGTCACTAGTGAGATCCTGTCGGTGGTAACCAACACGATGGACGCATCGCAACGGAATCAGGCGATCGCCAGGAAAGCTCAGGAGATCGAAGCTGCCGATCCCGATTCACAGAAATCAGGAGAAGGTATCGAGATTAACGTCGAGCGGATGACCGAAGGCCTTTACTACTACAAGTTCAAATACAAAGTCTTTCCCGACGTGCGCATCGTTTACGCTCCGCCGAAAAACATCGGCTTCTTCGGAGGCGACATCGACAACTTCCAGTGGCCGCGTCACTGTGGCGACTTCACTTTCATGCGCGTCTATGCCACGCCTGACGGAAAGCCGGCGCCTTACGCCGCCAGCAACGTTCCGTACCACCCGAAGAAGTTCATGAGTTTTTCCATGGGCGGCGTCAAAGACAACGATTTCGTCTTCGTGATGGGCTATCCCGGCGGAACGCGTCGCTATCGCGAAAGTTATTCGGTCAATTACAACCTCAGTTACTCGTTTCCGCACCTGGTCGACAACTACAGCACGCAGATTTCCGTGCTGCAAAACATCGCGAAATACGATCCCGCGAAAAAGGTAAAGCTTCAGGGCACGATTTTCGACCTGAGCAATTCGCTCATTAACTGGCAGGGCTCGATTCTCGCAATGCGGCGGGCAAACATCGTGCAGCGCAAGCGCGATGAAGAGGTGGAATTCACCAAGTGGCTGGATGCCGACCCGAAGCGGAAAGAAAAATACGGCCAGGCGCTCCCGTCCATCGCAAAGGCCTACGACGAACTTCTCAAAACGGAAGGCTTCAGCGATGTGGTCAGTAACCTCTACAACACTGGATTGCTTCCGTTTATTCCCATCGCGGTCGCCAACTCTGCCGAGAAGCAAAAACCGGCCGCTGAACAGAACGTGCAACTCCTGCTTCAGATCGCCCAAATTCGGGCGCAGTTAGCACCGGCGGTGGCCCAAAGGAATCCGATCCTTGAAAGAGAGATGTTCAAATTCTATTTCCGCAAAGCGGCCGAGTTGCCGGAAGCACAGAAGATACCTTCGATTGAAAGTCGCTTCGGAAAACTGACCGGAGATGCTCGGCTGCAGGCCGAGGAGGCCCTCGCACGCGCGATTGTTGACAGCAAGTTTTTCAGCTCGGCGGCGGAAGCTGAGAAGCTGTTCGAAATGACACCGGACCAGCTCAAGGCGCTCAATGATCCGGTGATTAGCTTTGCGCTCGAACTCGACGCGGACAATGATAAGGCGGAAGCCGCCCAGGCTACTTTCAATCAGTCAATTCAACGATGGCGTCCGCTGTTCTATGAAGGCTGGCGCGAGATGCATGGCATCAATTACCCGGACGCGAATGCGTCGCTGCGATTTACCTATGGCCGGGTCAAGGGTTACATTCCGCGTGAAGCGGCTTCGTATCAGGCCTTCACTTACCTTTTCGGCGTAGTTGAAAAAGACACCGGCGCGGAGCCATTCGATGTTCCTCAGAAATTGCAACAGCTTTATCGCACCCGAGACTTTGGTGCTTACGCGGACCCGATCAAGAAAGATGTCCCCGTCGACTTTATTTCGACCACCGACATCATCGGCGGCAACAGCGGCAGCCCGATCATGAACGGCAATGGAGAACAGGTCGGGATAGTGTTTGATGGAAACTACGAGGGCCTCGGTAACGATTTCTTCTACGATGAAGAGCGCGGCCGGACAATCTCAGTAGACATTCGCTATGTCCTCTTTGTCACTGATAAGTTTGGAGGCGCGAGTTACATTTTCAAGGAATTGGACATTCGCAACGCGCCGGCTTCATTACGCAAAGCAGCTTAAACAGAATTTCTGAGGAGAAAAACTTTGAAGAAACAAATGATTAGCCTGGGCCTGGTCGTCGCCAGCCTTCTATTTTTCAGCGCCGGATCGATCAGCGCAAATACCATCCCGCAGGGTGGCGAAGTCTTCACTCATGCAGACGCGGGGGTTAAGTTCACTCTGCCTAATGGTTGGAAGGCGAAGCCGGACGGTGAGGTAATTACCGTTTCTTCGGCCGACGATGGTTTGCAAGTCGTCCTTTGGGTGCCGGACGAAGCTACGTTCGACGCGGCCGTGAAAGAATTGGACAACGAGCTCGGCAAAACGATCAAGAACGTCAAGGTAAACGGCAAGCCCACCGAAGACAGCCACAACGGCATGCCTCACTTCGAAGAGAACGGAACGGGTGAAGTGGACGGCGTGACCATCGTCTGGAGTGTCGACGTGCTCGGTGCTAAAAAGCCCCTGATAATCCTGACGTTTGCCGCCCCGAACCTTTTTGAAAAGAATTCGGCCGGCTATGTGCAGTTGGTTAATAGCATTAAGAAATTGAGCTAATCTCTGTATTTCGGCGAGTTAGAGGCCGCCCCTGCCTGGCGGCGGCCTTTGACTTTTTTCTTGACAGCCGAAAAGCGCATCGTTTAGCATGCGCCGACGTTGTCAATCAGTGCCAGGGTTTTGGATTTACGCCTGCCTGCGCATTTCGATTTACAAGCGCAAAAAGAGTAATGAGTTTTAGTTTTTCTGTAAGTTGCACCGTTCAATCGCAGTTCTTGTGCGATTCGATCGGTGCTTTGTCCGTTGTGTTTCCGTAATGCGCCCCAACTCAAAGCGCGTCCGGCTCACAGCATTAACCTGAAGAAGCAGCACAGCATCAGTTTGTGTCTCACAAGCAGCTGCGCTACTCGTGTCTCGAATCGTTAGGAGGATTCGTTTGTATGTCTAGAATAACCGGTAAGGTCAAGTGGTTTAACAACTCGAAGGGTTACGGCTTTATTGAACAGCCAGGCTCTTCGGACATCTTCGTTCACTATAGCGCCATTCAAGGTGATGGCTTCAAGACCCTCGAAGAGGGCCAGGAAGTCGAGTTTGAAGTGACGCAAGGCCCCAAAGGACCACAGGCCGAAAAAGTGACAAAGGCGTAGGTCTCCCCGGCTTGCTTTCAAGCAAAGCCACTGACCGCTTCCGGTCGTGAGCCCGGAAGACGCGAAACAGAAAAGGCGATCTCGGTAATCCGAGATCGCCTTTTTGACTTTTACTCTCTCGACTACTTATCCGCCTTGGCCTTAAAACTAACGTGCCCGGCTTCTACGTCAACTGAGAAGATAACCCGATCCGTTCCGATCTTGTCCTTCATCGCTTCGGTGCGCTCCATCACCAGCCGATGAAACTTCGCAAATGACAAGTCATGCGCGGGTTCTCCGCAACTGCGCTTCGCATCCATGAGCGCATCATACAAACCCTTAACGGTCTGGACATCGTGCCGCACGTCATTGCACGCAAACGTGGCGGGCTTGAATTGCGTTTCGGCCTGCCGGGTGGCGCGGCTGACAGTCACGGCGTCGCGGCCTTCCTCGCGACTCTTTAATGTGCGCCGCCAGATTTCACGAAAAGAGTTGTAACGCGTCGCCAGCGAGTTGTAGTGGAAGCGCTGGGCAAAGGTCAGGGCCCGATCGTCTCCCAGCCTTTTCAGATGGGATTCGATTCGGAGCTTGGTGTCATAAGGCGGCCGCTTTGATCCGCCATTGAAATAGATATCGTACTCGACCTTGAGCCGGCGGATGTCTTCTTCCAGCCGGGCCAGACGGTCTTCGATGGTGACAGTCTCGGGGTTGGCGCCTTTGTTTCGTTCCCGCCGGTCATGCGCGAGTCTGGCTAGTCGATTGTTATTTGTCGGCATTAAAGATCTCCTGGCGTGGGCGGCGAATGGTGAGAGCGCCGAGTACTTCGAGTGTAGGTGTTGCGATCAAGAGCTGTCAATAAGTTCTTTCGCGATTGCTTCACCGCCGCAAATCAGCATATTCTTCCGCGGGCCGGTCGCCGCGAAACCTCTGAAAATGCCAAAAAAGACCAGTAAACCAAACGAAAACCTGCGAGCGCTGCCTTCCATCGACACGCTGTTGAAGACCGAGACGGGAGTAGCTCTGGGCGCAGTCATGGGCCTCGAACAGCTCACGAACCTCGCTCGTAAGGTTACTGACGAGTTGCGGCAGGAAATTCTCGCCGGCCAGTTTGACGGTGACGGAGACAACTTGTCACAGGCTTTGCAGAGCGAAGCCGAACGGCGTCTTAGGCAAGGGCACGAGCACGAATCTGCCCGCGGGTTGCGCCGGGTGATCAATGCGACCGGAGTGATCCTCCACACAAATCTCGGCCGCGCGCCCCTGTCAAACGCAGCGCAACGCGCCATGGTCGAAACCGCGGCCGGTTACTGCAGTTTGGAGTACGACCTGAACTCAGGCAGGCGCGGTCGCCGGGGCGCCCGCGTCGAAGATCTGCTTTCAAGTTTGTGCGGCGCCGAAGCGGCCCTGGTGGTAAACAACTGCGCGGCCGCGGCCCTGCTGGTGCTCACCGTTTTTGCGCGCGGTGGTGAAGCCATTGTTTCGCGTGGCGAGCTGGTGGAAATTGGCGGCGACTTTCGTGTGCCTGACATCATGGCCGAGTCGGGCACGCGCATGATCGAAGTCGGCACAACCAATCGCACCAAGCTTGCGGATTATCGCAAGGCAATCTCAGATAACACTCGCTTGATTCTCCGAGTACACACATCGAACTATCGCATTGTCGGATTCACTGAAGCTCCAATCCTTGAAGAACTAGCTTTGCTGGCGCATGAGACCGGACTGCTGATCTACGAGGATGCGGGCTCAGGAGCACTCATCGACTTTAACAGTTACGGAATTAGCGGCGAGCCAGTCGTACGTGAATCGTTTGCCGCCGGCGCCGACGTTATTTCATTCAGTGGTGATAAGTTGCTCGGTGGCCCTCAAGCCGGTCTGCTGGTCGGCCGATCGGAGATCATCGAGCGCATGAGGACGCATCCGCTTTATCGATCGTTGCGCGCCGACAAGTTCCGCATCGCCGCGTTGGAGGCGACGCTCGATTCGTATGCACGAGGCGAAGCGTCAAGCGAGATTCCCACTCACCAACTGATCTCGCTTTCGTTCGCAGAGATGAAGACGCGCGCCGAACAATTTGTAGCGACGCTTCAGGAAAAGAAACTCTCAGCCAGGCTCCGTGTGGAAATAATCGAAGGCGAGTCGGCGATTGGCGGCGGAGCGGCGCCCACATCCCGGTTGAAGACTGCGCTTATCTCACTGAGGCATGACGATCTAACCGCCAACCAAGTTGAAGCCTTGCTGCGGCATTCTCAGCCTCCGATTATCGCGCGAATTGAAGATGACCGGGTCCTCCTGGACCTGCGCACGGTGCTGCACGGAGACGTCTCACCCGTCGCTGACGCGGTTCTGAACCTTCCAAATTGACTGACAATTTGTCTGATCCCCCGCAAATGAGGCAGTTTTCGCCATCTTTTCACTTGCGTAAAACAATGCTGGCCGATGTATAATCCTTTAGCCATTCGCCCTCACGCGTCTGAGCCGGGACCATTCACTCCTCGTAATAAATCAACTTTTGAAGACATTCTCCTGGAAATCGCTTTTCGTGTCGCTTGGCCTCGCTTTGCTGGCGGGTGTGGCCGCGTGTTTGGTGTGGCGCGCGGGATTAATTGATTCACTGCAGTCCGCGTTCGTCGTGAACGTCGCCCGGGGCGAATCGCCTTTGCAGACGCCGCAAATTTGGATCGGGCTGCTTCTGATCGTCTCGATCAGCACCTGCTCGGGATTTTTCGTCGGCCGCGTCGGCGCGCGCAGATCGTTTCTATATTTGGGAGTCGGCTTTATCAGCCTGTGCTCGTCGAGCCTGCTCATTTCGCGTTACCTGAAAATCGACATCTTGTTCGCGCCCATGGCCTTGGGTTCGATCGCTGCAGTGTTCCTGGTCCAACTGCATCGACTTTGGTTGATCGACACCTTGCTGACCAGTCGCGTCGACGAAACCATGTCGCGCACCGACGCATTGGATTTGAGTCTTGCCGCGAACCGGTTGACCAGTGGCTTGAAACTTTTGCAAACCATCCTCCCGTTGGACGAGGCGGTCGTCTTTCAGCCAAATGAGAGTGGGGAGCTGGTGCCGTGTGCGCGTTTGCGGGCGAGCTCGAGCGGTTCGCTTGAGCCCGGCCGCAATACTGTCTGGCGAAAGCTGATTAAGCTTTGCGATCAGGCGGTGAAGGCGAACGAGATTTGTCTGGCACCTGTAGGCCAACTCGACGCGCTCGAAAACGTAGCCATTCCCTTGCATCACGAACGTCGCACCGTCGGCGCGTTGCTGCTTCGTCTCCGCGAGAGTTTCGATCAAAGCGATCGCCGCTTGCTGGCGGCGGTCGGCGGGCAACTCGCTCGTGATCTGCAGCGAGAAGATGCGCAGCGGAAAAAACTCGACAGCAACCTGCCGGCATTCGTTTCGGCCCGCACATCCGGTCATCGTCTGCATGCATTCGACCTGATCAGCGGAGTACTTACTGAACATCGATTTGGCGCACAGGTTTTGTCTGAGGCGTCTGAAGGCTACGCGATCGCATATCTGGATGGCGCGCTAGCGTACGTGAATCCGGCCATGCTGTGGGCGGCGCGCATGAACAATCATGACGCTCAAAAGACTGATTTGTTTGGCCTACTCGACCGCTTCAAAGCAGGAGTCTTCGACGAGCCCTCAATCGCCGTGCGCCGCGTGCTGCAATCGGGCGAGCCTTATGAGCGCGAGCTGCGCTTTCCCGATCGCAACCAAACCCTCGAATTGCGCATCGGCTTAGCTACTGAGAGAAATGGACGTAGCTCGAACGGTAACGGAAATGGCAACAAGCCGCTTTGCTTTGCTATTCGCGTCCGCGACGTGACGCGCATGAAAGAGTTCGAGCAGCTCAAGAGCGACATGATTTCCCTGATGTCGCATGAGCTGCGCACACCGCTTACCAGCATTAACGGCTTTGCCGAGCTGCTGGTGATTGACGACAAGATTCCGGAAGAGTCGCGCGAGTTCCTGCAAATTATCTCGAATGAATCGCAACGCATGTCGCGCATGATTGATACGTTTCTGACAGTGACTCAGCTGGAGCGTGCAGATAAGAAGGAAGTCACCAAGATCGCGTTGCGCCTGGACGAGGTGGTGCGCGATACGTTGGGAATCATGCAGCCGACCGCGAAGAAAAAACGCATTCGCCTGGTAGAACAGGGCAACGGGCACATTCCGCCGGTGGCCGCTGACAAGAGTTTGATAACACAGGTGCTGACGAAATTACTCGACAACGCGATCAGGTACAGTCCCGAACGGACCACCGTTACAGTTTCGACGCTGCTGGAAGCGGAAACTGTCCGGGTTGTGGTCGAAGATCGCGGCTATGGTGTCCCACAGGAATCGATCGATCGGATTTGGGAAAAGTTTTATCGCGTCGCGCGCGATGGCCAGGAGAAGGATGAGGAATCTACCGGACTGGGCCTCGCGTTCGTCAAGGAAGTCGTCGAACAACACGGCGGCATGGTCGCGGTCGAGTCCGAGGTCGGCCGCGGATCGAAGTTCAGTTTTGCGTTGCCACGTCTGTGAGATGGTCTGCTGACAGTAAATAAACAAAGGAAAAAACTCTCATGAGCGCACTGAAGTGTTCCCACTGTGGTTTTACCGGTTTTGCTGACAATGGATATTGCAAGAGTTGCGGTCAGGCATTGTCATCACCGGAATTCCGAAACTCGTCACGACGTTCAGGTTCACAAGCGGGAAAGCCGTTGAAGGCGCTGGCCTGCATAGTAATCCTGGGAGGCGTTATCACCGGCGTGGTTGTCGGTGCGTCTAAACTGAAAAAATATTGGGACCCCAACGCCGCTTACATCGAGGCCATTGCCAAGTCTGCTCAATTCAAAGAGCCGGTCACGATTCGCCTCAATCAAAGCGAACTCCATTCGAGTTTAGATTTCGGACGCAACTATTTTCAGGGACGCACCGCCGGTAAAGCGGTAAAAGCAGCGGATGTTTTAGAGGGGCTCGGACTTGTCCACATCTCGACCGAAACCTCAGTCGAGACCAGGACGTTCGGCGAAGGTATCTTTAGTAACCCAACGCGTTCTCAGTTAACCAATCAGCGCTTGCTTATCTCATTAACGGAAAAGGGCAGCAAGGAAGCGGAAGGCTGGAGAGACACGGAAGAGCCTTATCAGGACAACCCTTTGCTCCCCAAACTCTCCAGTAGAGTCACGTGGTGGCGAATCCCGATCGGCGACCGCGTTATCACGCGCATCGAATCCGCGACTGAGAGTGAAGGCAACACCATGAACATCGTCTTCAAATGGCGCTGGCAACCGAACCAGTTGGGCGAGAATTTCAACTATGGCAGCGCGGCCGTGGATTCCCTTCCCGAGAAAGCACATGACGCCGCGGCTGCCATGGGACTAAGTAGCAAGACTGAATATTCCGCTACCGCGAAGCTAAAACCGCTGGGCGGTTTATGGGAAGTCGTGCAAATAAACTTCATGAACCAGCCCATCGTGAAAGAGTGACGTCCACGAAGCATCGTCACATCTTCTGGTTCGCGGAAACAAACTCCAGCTTCGATGTCTTAACATCCAGCAGTGGCCCGAGCTCATAAACGTTTCGGTAGCCGTAGCTGTAAAGCGCGATGTAGGTCGACAAGTTAAGCGAAGCGGTCGGCATTTTGGTCGGGAAGGCCTTCTCTTCACCCACAAAGTTGTTGTTGCAATAGATCAGGATGCGGGCATTCTTGTCGGGCAGCGTCCTGGCCAGGCTCTCGACGGTAATATCCGGAAAGCTCAGGTTGATCGCGCCTTTGATGTGCAACAGGTCATACTTCTCGCGACTGCGCGCGTCGAGGACCATCGTACCCGGCTGCCGGCTTAATCGAATGAAATCTTCCTCAGTCAAACGCCGGGACTCGCGGTAACCGGCGGCTTCGGAAGCAGTCTTCAAATAGCCCTGCATATCGATATTGGGATTGGAAATTGTTGGTTTTTTCTGAGCGCCGGCTAGTTGCATCACACCGAAAATCGCCAGAGCTAAGAGTAAGAATCGCTTCATTTGTGTAGCCTCCCTTTGGGGCTTGAACGATCCTGAGACGGAAAGCTTGCGCCGGATTTGCGGAATATTTTGTTGAGGTGATCCTCACTGCCCCCGATTTATCGTTCCACGACAGCTCGGTGCGCCGCAGCCGCAGCGCTTCGTGTCCGGGTGCAGTGTTTGCTCGTAATCGATAGTGATTTCTTCGCCTGCGCGAATGTTCCGCAAAGCAAAGAAGAGGACGTGGCCGTGCGTGGTCCTCATATAGGCATTCGGCTCGCAGCAGTGATTGATGTAGTGGGTGCCGTTTCCACCGCGCGCGCCGTCCAAACTGAAACGGCCGTCGATGTCACAGATGCGCAGGAATCGCCGGGTACGCGCGCGTCTCTGGGCTTCGAGATCAGTAATCCGTTCGCCGGTGTACTCAGCGATCTTCCGGCCACGAGGAAATGGCTTGGTCGCGAAGCAACCCTTGCCGTTAATTTTTGATTTGCGTATTGCGAGACCGGGCGCGAGGTTGAGTTTCATCCGGAGAGTATTGTACGCGGGAGAGAACAGCTTGCGGTAGCGGGGTGTTACTGAGATTAGGTCCTGGGTTCGAAAAGTCAGCCACCTCTGCGCGCTCAGCAATACCTCAGCCTTTCTCTGCGGTTAAATGTTCTCAAGATTTGTTCACCGCAGAAGGCGCAGAGGTCTTCGCTGAGAAGCCGAGGAAATCTGCTGTCACTGGCGGCGCCTGGGACGATCGTCTCGCTTCCGCAGCGGCCGCTTTGACGATTCGGTATCGACCACGTACGTTCCCACAATCTCTGCTTCGCGATTTTCGCGCAGTGCCAGCACACCCAACGTTCGTTCGCGCACCAACGGAGGAATACTCGAGAACGCCTGATGGATACCAAAGCCGGCCAGAAACGTAAGCGTCACGGAAACAAGAGCCTGCCACGCGTAAGATACACGGTGCTTAATCGCCTGCAACCCAATCGGACAATCTTTCGTGATGATCGATCCATCAAAGCGTCGATAGAACTTGACGCACAGCCGGCCTTCAGTGCGCGCGATCAAAGCTTCGGCGTCGGCCCGGCTCATGCTGGACAGGTTGTAGACATTCAGGCTGCACTGCCCGCAAAACCGCACGCGCTCGTCGCCAAGCATGTTGTCCCAACTGACTTTGCAGGGAGCTGCGACCTGCACGCGTCTCAAGTTGTTTCTAAACCGGGCCATGATTCCTTAAAAGTGCGTCCAGCAGTCGAGGCCGAGTAAAAACCTCGGCCTCGACCTGAGCGCGTTAGTTGCTTGACGTCTGTGGCGCGATAAAGCGCACGAAGTCCAACTCAGCCAGCGCCGGTAGTTTTTCGATCGGTAAACGACCGATGACCAGCTTGGCGGTCTTAGGATCGAGTACTACTTCGAAGCCAAGGGCTTTCAGCTTTGCGATCGCTTCGTCGGACTTGTCCGTGAGCCAGATTTGCAGCTCTGCTTTGCCACCGCGAATGAACTTGCTCTCGTCCGCGCCGGCGACGGGGTTTTTCACCTTCAATCGATCGATGACGGCCAGCACAGTCGGATGGGTCCTTGCTTGCAACGCCGCTCGCTTCTGCTGTTCGGGCGAGAGAGTTGTGACACGGGCCACTTCATCAACGTCCGCTCTCATGGTGCTGATTGCCATCGGAGGTGCTGACGGATTAGTTCCTGCACCGCCGCCTCCGACGCCGCCACCGCCTCCTCTGACGCGGCGTTTGTCTTTTGCCGATCCGGCTCCGCCAGAAACAGGCTTGGGTGACGCTATGAAGGTGTAGTTCTTGGACACACTCCCTCTGCCGTAGCCGATCTGTGAGCGCTCCTCACCAAACACGGCGTTGCGATCGACACCCTCCGGCACTTCCACCGGAACATCAATGCGTCGCGGTTGCCCGCCATCGGTGACGACCATCTCTTCGACTGCGACAAATGAAGTGAACTGCGTCATCAGGCGATAATTGAGCCCGAGCTGGATGATGTTCTGCTTAACATCATCTTTCATAGTTCCCTGCTGGGCGCCCGTGAGATCCTGACTCATCAAGTCCTCCACGCGCGTGCGCGCCCATAAAGTTGCCAGCACGTCATGCTGTGCCGGTGACGAGAAGTCGACGGGGATTTCGCGGATAAAATCACGCCCCGACATTTTTCCTTTCAGGCGAATTACTCCTTTGCCACTGCCACCGTATCGCCCCGAAAGAATCACCGGCTTTGCGCCGAAGAGATCCGGAATCGTTTTCGGGTAGACATCGTCGACTTGCATGCCGTTCCAATCGATTGAGATGTCGGTGAGCAGTGGATTGCGCACGCGCTCGTGAAACCGGCGCGCCGCGGCTGATCCATCGTCATTTAGCGCGACATACTCCACTTCGCCCCGGCCATATTTCGCCATGTTATCGAGCAGGTATCGATTGACACTGCTGCCGATGCCGAACGAAAAGACCCGCGCGTTCGGATGCTTCTGGACTTCGCCGATGATTTCCATGTCGTTGCCGACGTAACCATCAGTCATGAAACAAACGATGCGCATATGTCCCTGCGCGTCTGACGGATCGAGTGACGCTCTGATTGCTTTCATCATTTCCGTGCCGCCGCCGCCCTCGCGGGTCTCGAGAAACTTTTGCGCCTTCGCCAGGTTCTCTTTAGTAGCAGGCACCGGTTGCGGAAACAGAATGTTTGTATCCCCGGCAAAGGTAATCAGATTGAAAGTGTCCGACGGGTAGAGATTGTCCAGCGCCAGCTTCATCGTCTCTTTAGCTTTATCGATGGGAAAGCCGGACATCGAGCCGGAAGTATCGAGCACGAATACCAGTTCTTTCGGCGTCACATCTTCGGCGGTCACTCGCTCGGGCGGTTGCATGATGAGCGTGAAAAACCCGCTGTGCCCCGTCGAGTGGGTAATCAGGGCATCGGTGATTTTCTTCCCGGCCACGTCATAACGAAGAATGAAATCCTTGTTCGGAATGGTCTCGCGATCTCTCAGGCGCACCCGCGCGCGGCGCTCGTCAGGCCGCTCCAGATCAACGTCGTGAGTCTTCGAGGCCAACCCATCAATCGGCACACCCGCATCGATTGTTAATTCAAGCGAAATGTCGTGACCGGCGCGCATCCCGGCTGGCGCAGGTTGAGGGGTAATCTTCGAGCCGTCCGGAACCTGATCAGTGTCGGGCGAAAAACCATTTCCCTTTGCAGTGGTGGCGTTGCCAGGAACATAGCGGGGTCCCACAACCATTGGAAAGACAAATTCATACGCGCCGTCTTCGTATTTCAGGGTCTCGACATAGCTGATCGTAATCTTGATTTTTTCGCCGGGCAGAATGTTCGCCACGGATTGCGTGAAGATGTTCGGCCGCTCCTGATTCAGCAGGCTCGCCGTCTGTCCGTTATTCTTCGCTGCTTCATAAACGGCTTCGGCTTCTTCCCGCCGCAGAATTTTTCCGCGCACGGTTCGGTCGCCGACCAGCATAGTCATGTCGTCTACGGCTGCATTTTGCGGCAGCGGAAACGTGTAGACGGCCTCGATCTTTTCTTTGAAGGTATTCTCAAATTCCTGCGTAACGGTCACGCGCGCCAGGAATCCGCTGACGTCAGCCTTCACATCGGTGTGTTTCAGCGGGCAATCCGCTTTTGGTTTTCCGTTTGGATCAAGGACCTGCAGGTTCCCCTGAGTTACAGGGTTCTGCGCCGAAACGGTTGAACTCGGACTGTTCAACGCGTTCAGACCAAAAAGAAAACCAAACAGGACTGCGATTAGCGAAAAGCTTCTGAGAACGAACCTTGCGCGCATTGACTCCTCCTTCGCCTTTGGGACGCCGCGAGCGGGTCAAAGCCGCCGCGTCAAATCATTCGTTGAGTGGTTAGAGACCCAACCTCAGCCTCTTGTTCCGACTAGTAGAACGGGAAAAAGGGGAGACCTTGCAGAATTTCACAAGCAGCGATGCGAAGTAAGCTCCTCGCGATGGCTTACGCATCGTCAATCAAAGTGCGGCTTGGCCGCAAGATTCAATAAAGATTGAAGTTGTACTCCAACTGCATGTACATCGAAACGGGCTGGCCATTGCGCATCGCCGGCACAAAACGAATCTGTTTAGCGGCGGCCATCGCTCTCTCGGTCAATCCGTCACCGAGTTTTTGCATTGCCTGAATGTTTGTGACTTCGCCTGAACTCGAGAATACAACGCGCAGGATCACGGTACCGGTGGTCCCATTCTTTCTGGCCGCTTCGGTGTAGTGCGGCTCAGGCTTTGAAATGACGCGCGCCCGCGTAGTCACCTCAGCCGGGCGATAGATCCGGTTGGGATCATTGGCCGGATTAATCCCAGGCGATCCTCCCGGACCACCGCGGCCGCGACTGTTCTCGTCACCACCCATGTTGCCTTTTCGGCCCGGACCGAAACCGTTGTCCTCGCCTTCACCAATTCCTAAACCTTTTCCCGTTCCGACACCGCCGCCTTCTCCGGGTCCGTTTGAAGGCGTAGTCGCTTTGGATCGCGGATCGCCATAAGACGCCAAATCCAGATTGCGCCAAAGAGCCGGATCGATATCCAACCCGGCCGCAGGCAATGAGGGAAGACGCGCGTACGTGGTCGTGATTGGTGCCGGTATTGGCGAGGCCACCGGTGGACGGCCTTGTGAAGCAGGAAGCGGTTGACGCGTGCCCCCTCCTCCGCCTCCCTGTGCGCGGGCCGGTGCTGAGTTCGAGCCCTCGCCCTTTCCCTTATTGAATCCAACGCGGCCCTCTTCCCCCGCGCCGATTCCTGAGTCAGGCTTTGAATCGGTTGAAAGATCGATTATCGAAACCTTGTACAGATCGTCTGTCACCGATGGTTCGTCGGATCGTGGAGGGCGCTTATCCAAAAGCACCACGGAAAGAACCACAATGGCGACCAGGGCCAGGGCCGTGGCGAAACCGGCTCGCGCGTAAGGACGGCGAGAGATTCCGCTTAAGTACGCGGCAATTTCACTCGACTTGGATTTGGTGAATCCGACCGGATCGTTCTTGAAACGCGGCCAGCCCTGCTTCAGCAGAGCCAGGAGGAAACTCATTTCCATCGCGAGACGCCGCGGCAGCGAGGCCTCCTCAATCAAAGTGAGATTGAAAGCTGAAGTTCGGTCGTCGTTAATTCGATTTCCTAATTGGGCTCCGTCAATCGGACAGAAACTGAATTTGTCTTCGAAAACTTCACCACACGTGTTACAGCTTTTCATCGCAACTCCTCGTTCCAGGCAGGCGTGAACTTCGGAGGGGAGACCTTGCGCTAATCTGGAGTGCGGCCCGACCTGTCGGGATCGCCGCTTACTCGCAGGTCCCCGCGCGGGCAGCCCGCGTGGGGTGCTAATTGCGCTGACAGAGTCAGCGCACTCCAAAGGGAGACTAATTAGGTATTACGGG
>DATENS010000195.1:0-2711 GCA_035274925.1 Pyrinomonadaceae bacterium
GAAAGCCGAACAGCGCGCGGAAATGCTGCGCAAACAACTCATCGACCTGATGGAGAAAGAAACCGCGCTAAAGTCCCGGCTGGTCCAGCTTGAAGAAGACATGCGCCCCGAAAACGTTGACCGGGCGATGAGTGGAGTCGGAGGTACGCGCACCGCTGAGATGCGCGATATGCGCCGAAGAGTCCTCGAGAACGAGCGGAAGGGTCTTGAGAGTATCGTGGGTCAAATTTCTCTGAGCCGCATACGCCTTCAGGAAGATGTCCGGGACGCGGATGCCATCGTGACAAAACTTCGTGACCGAATTCTTCCCGTAATCAACAAGGAAATTGATAAGATTGGACCCGACCAGCCCTGACTACCTATGACTGCGACACGCCACAAATTCGCCACGGCCATAACTTGTATCGACGGGCGCGTTCAGCAACCAGTGGCCGACTGGATGAAGCTTTACACCAACGTGCACTATGTAGATCTAATTACCGAGCCCGGGCCCGACAAAGTATTAAGCAGCGAGTCGACTTTCGTCGTCGATGAAATCGTTCGCAAAGTTAAGTTCTCGGTTCAGCACCACGCGTCTGCAGTCGTCGCCATCTGCGGTCACTACGACTGTGCCGCCAACGATGCCACCAAAGAGGAGCATATAGAGCAGATCATTGAGAGCGTGCGCGTGCTTCTTTCTTATCAAATCAATGCACGCATTCTCGGTTTGTGGCTGAACGAGTGGAGTTCGGTCGAACTGGTATGGGACACGCAGGAAAAGCAGTCAGCCGGCAGTTTCCTGTGAAGATCGTAATTCGCAATTGTCTCGGTCCTAGCAACTAAACACTCCCTTCACTCATCCTTTTGATGAATGCGGTAAACTCCTCTTTTCGAGGATGTCTATCAAGATGATTCGTTCCCCGATGAAAACAATTCTGGTTTTGACGGTGACTCTGATCGCCGCGGGTTCGGTCGCGGCGCAAGCATGGTCGGCCAGGCTGGACGACAAAGTTCGCTTTTATCAGGTCACAGATGTCGGCGCCCTGGTCGTCGGCACAAACAAATCTCTTTACGCAGTCGATGGCATGTCCGGAGATATTCTTTGGCGGCGCAAGGACACCTCGCTGGACGAGAATGATGTCGCGCCGGTGCCGGGCACTGATTTGGTTCTGCTCAGCTTTGAAAAAGGCGAACGGACGCGCATCGAAGCCACCGATGTCCTTTCGGGTGAAACCATCTGGCAAAGCGAGAAGCTGAAGGGCGCGGTGATGCAGATGTCCGTCGAAACGGACAGCAACCTGCTTGCCGTCATTTTGGCTAGAGACGCGAAAGCCAAAGCGGGCGATGAGTTGAAGCGGCACCCGGTAATTCACGTGCTGGATCTTTCGACTGGTGATGAACTGTGGAAACGCGAGATTGAAAGCAATATTGAGATGATGCCGGCGCGCTGGGCGGAAAACGACGAGGTTGCGTTCACGCTGGACAACTATCATCCGCCGATGTTTCTGAACGGCCGCCTTTACCTGTTCTATGAAGGTTCGACATCTTTCGATGCGCGCACTGGCAAAGAGCGCACGCGCGAAAAATTCCGCATCAACGAAAGTGGCCTGGCTCTCACCGAAGCCGCTCCGGCTGTCGACGAGGCGTTCATTTATACCTCAGGCCGCGGGCACGTGCGGGCAATTCGCCGAGACGATGGGCAAATTGAATGGGAAGCAAAAGATTTAGGACTCACTCCTGAGATCATTCTCGCCGGCCGCGTGTTGTACGCGCGCACGGGCGGTCAGTTCACACGTCTCAAAGACGGCGAGGTTGTTGACCGCGGTCCGTACGGAGTAACCGCGATCGATTCACGGACTGGCAAGATTCTTTGGCGCTACAAGGGAGCGGATAAAGGAATCACGAATGTTGTTCTGCCGGATGCAACCACGATTGCTATTGCAGACCATGACGATTTGATCGCCATCGATGCCGCGAGCGGAAAGCGGCGGGCTCGCTGGCCGCACCGGATCAAGGGCGCATCCTTCGCGCTCTTGAATGAGCGAAACGAAGTGATTATCGGCGGGCGTGAAGAGATCGCAGCTTTCAATACTCGCGATGGTCAGAGTTTATGGCGTGCAAAGCATCCGCCGCCGGGCCGAGGCTTTCTCAAAACTGTTACTGCCATCGCCGCACGTGCGGCTTCGCTGTACTTTCGTTTTGGCGGAACGGCCACCATGGCATTTCGCGGTGTCCAGGTTGCCCGCGCCGCATCTTCTTTAAGCTGGTCGGGACTTGCGGCGCGATCCTCGTTCTCAAACTTGCAGAGCCTGGCCACTAACGCCGGCCGCTCGTATGTAAACAATCGCTTTCGCGCGTTCGGGGTGGCAGCCAGAGCGCGTCCAAACCTGAACCTCCGCGTTCCCGAACTCAACGTGCGTGAGCGGCTGGCCCAGCGTCGCCCGCGCAATGTCGAAGATCGTCTGCTCGATCGGCTTGACCCCGCGCATCAGTTGGAAAGACTTTCCCGATTCCTGTGGCATCGCGAACGTTTGGCTACATTGCGCGGTGACTGGATGTACTTCTACACGGACCTGAAAGACATCGACGGAAACGGACTCGCGGGAGTGAACATTCACACAGGCATGACAGATCGGAGAGTCAGAATCAGCGATTTGGATGAAAGATTTGTGACCGACGAAGTCGCCGGAATCCTCTTCTCGGCTGACGGCAATCGGCTGATTGGTTATGCG
>DATENS010000196.1:0-9126 GCA_035274925.1 Pyrinomonadaceae bacterium
CCCGAATAGGCCGGCTGTGTACCGTAACCAAATAATTCTTACCGAGAAAGATATTCAGCTCGCGAAGTTCCAGCGTTTGTTGGGGGCCGGTCAGTTCGACTTCGTAAAGGACAATGAAATAGTAGCCCGGGTATTCCTCGACCTTCGGCCGCTGATGCTGACTGCGGCAATCTTCGATCGAGAGGCGATGAAAGCCAAACTCCTCAGCCAACTCACTAAAATCCTTACTTGTGGGATCGCTGACGTCGGCCCAGACGACCTTGGTCTCTTCGCTGCGAAGTTTGCTGATCTCGGCAACATCACAGTCTTCAGTAAACTCGTTTGAGTCGGTATCCAGACAAAGAGTCTTGATCATTGCCTTGAGTGTACCACCTCGAAATAGGAGCCATAAGTCGCATAGACCCGCGAGTCGGAATGTCCGGATACGGAGAGCAAGGATGGGAATTGGGCTAAGTCTAAAACTTCACGAACTCGAACTTCAGGCGCAAGCCGCGCTGTGTGCCGTTATAGAACGCGCCGAAGTCCGGACTGTCGATGTTGTTTTGAAAATCCCGCGGGTTCCAGTGGTTGGTGAGATTGAAGAGTTTGATCCCGAAACGTCCCGGAAATCTGCGACCGCGAAACTTGGCCGGAATGAATCCCCATTTCGGCACTTTGGGTACCACTCCTTTGGTCACCTGTAGATCGAGCGAAAAAAACGTCGGATAACGTCCGGAACGATTACGCGCGCCGACAAAGTTTTGATTCTGATCAATCAAAGAAAATGGAAATCCCGTGTGCCAATCCATCACCGGTGACAACGTGATCTGTTTCGGCAGGTCGATGTCTCCCCAGAACAGGAGCCTGTTCGGCGCATCGAACGGTTGCAGAGAGCGCTCGTTCGCGCGAATGACCACGTTGCGTGCGTTGCCGAAATAATTATTGAAGGCGTTGAGATCGCCGGTGGCGCGCGAACGAACATATGCCACGTAGAGATGCTTTCTCTCCTGCAGCCGGTAGCGCGCGGTTACCTGCAACTCGCGATAGCGCGACTCGCCGTCGTTGCGCAGCAGCAGCGTTCCATTGGCGATTGGTTCAAGGATGAATTCGCGGCGCGTCCGCCGTTCTTCGACGCCAAAGCGAAACAGGAACCTGTTCACTTCGTGATCCAGTTGAAGCGTTCCGGCGACACTCCGCGGATTCCGGTAACCACCGCTTTGAATGACGGGATTAAGCACAGTCGGACCAGCAAGCACTGTCGAACCGTTGGCCGCAAACGTGGTAACCACAAGTCGCTGGTACTGTTCAAAGATTCCTACATTAATCGGGATCTTGTCATGGAAGAGGCCTATACCGCCGCGAATCACCGTTCGTTCATTTGAGAACGGCAGCAGGGCAAAGCCGAAGCGTGGGCTAAGGTTGTTTTCTTTAGCGACGCCGTCGCGATCAAATCTAAATCCGGCGTCTATGGTTAAGCGCCGGCCAAGGCTCCATCGATCCTGAACGAACGCCGCGAATTCGGTATTGTTCCGCGCCAGACTGCCGGCGCCCGCAAACGCGATTAGCTGACTCAGCGTTCCGTCGGCGCGCACAACGCGTACGGGGCTGGACGTATCCCGGCCGTCAAAAACTGTGTGACCAACATTCAGACCGAATCTGAGTGCATGGACGCCGTGAAACTTCTTCTCAGGCAGGTTCAGGGTCTCAAGCCACTCTAAACGACGGCTGTTGCGCTGCTGCCGGTTGAACCAACCGCCCGACCTTCGCTGCGGAGAAATCACGAACGGAGCGGCGCTATTGCCAAAGACGTCGACGTCAAACTGCTTTACGCTGAAGCTGGTTTGCAGGAGCGCGCCTTTCGCAAATGTGGCCTGTTCATTTACGGCAAAGAACCAGCCGCGCTGATGGATGTTCGCGGATGTCGCGAGGGGCGTGAAGGTGTCCAGGTTGAAGGCGTCGCGTTTTTGAGGAAAGAGCGAGAAGCTGACGGCCAACCGATTCGCACTGTTCAGGTTGAAATCGAAGCGCGTGAACGAGTCAAAGCTCTCGAGTTTGCGGTCGCGTTGTGACGCGGGCAGACTTTCAACCTCTGATCGCACAAAACGATATTCGAAACTCTGGAAGAAAAAGATTTTGTCTTTGCGCAAAGGTCCGCCGATGGCAATGCGTGGAGTAGCCGATTGCACGCCGTAGAACTTCCCGTCACGAAGGCGGGGACGAACGAGCACGTTCGTAACCAGGTATCGCCACTGGTTGCTTCCTGACCTTGTCTCGATCGCCGTAACTGCGCCTGTGAACCGGCCGTATTCGGCTGAAAACGGATTTGAAAAAACCTGCACGGATTCGACTGCTTCCAGTGGCAAATCGATCGCGGAAGCGCCGGTTACCGGGTCGGTCACGTTCAGGCTCGACACCAGCACGCCACCTTGATCAGAGCGTGTGCCTTTTATGTTGAGGGACCCGTCGGGACTTCGCGTGACGCCGGGCAGCAGTGGCAGCGCGTCCTGAAACTTCTCGTTGACCAATGGCACGTTGCGCAGCTTCGCCGCAGACAGTTGACCGGCCACGGTGGTCTCAGTGGTGTTAATGCGGTCATCCTCGGGTGTTACGGTCACAGTCTCGGTAACACTGCGAGGCTGCAGAAGGACATTGAGATCGACAGTCGCATCGATCGAAAGACTTACTCGTTGCTCAAATTTCTCAAAGCCTGGGTGATTCACCGTGAGCTTGTAGTCGCCGGCCGCCAGCCGGTTAAAAGAATAGTCACCCTGCTCGTCGCTGATGGATTCGAGTTTCTTGTCGCCCAACACGGGACCGGTCAGGACAGCCACTGCGCCGGGAACGCGCTCGCGTCTGTCGCCCGCGACGGCCACTATCGTTCCCCGTACGCGACCGCTTGACTGCAGTGGGTGAACTGCCGCCTGAACAACGTCAGTTATTGGGACAAGACTGAGAAGCAGCACGAGTGAGAAACTTGCGGTCCTCAACTGCCGCTTCGGGCGCCTGGCTACTGACAACTTTTTCGTCCTGGTGAATGTGTACACGGCTCGACACAAATTAGTTGTGTTTGGTACAAAACTGGACAGGTCACAGACTTCGCGGGCCTATGCGCTGCTGCTGTGCAGTGTCGATCGGGGAGGCGCCTCCCGTAGAATAGGCTGGACGCATGGCGGAAAGCAATCGCACATGGTGCATACTCCACTGGAAAAATATTCTGCGAACAGGTTAATCAATTGCCGGCAATCAAAGAATCAAGTGATGAACTGAACCCGAGCGTCGCCGTACCGGCGAGTGAAATCGCGCCACGCCCCCGGCGTTCCGCGAAAGACTATCTCGCGCTCGCAATTGCCACGTGCGGCGTCGGCTACCTGCCGCTGGCGCCTGGAACCTTGGGATCGCTGGTGGGCGTGGGTCTGTATCTGACCATTTGGGCGGGCTTCTATCAATTCCTGAGTGAGAGAGCGTTGAGCAGCAAACTCACGACGCTTTTCGTATTCACACCGTTGATGGCGCTTATGCTGCTGGTCACGTTCGTCGTGACGATGCTCGGAATCTGGGCGGCATCACGAACCGAAAAGCTTCAACAGAAGAAGGATCCATCGATTGTGGTGATTGACGAAGTTGCGGGGCAGATGATTGCTTTGCTTTCCGGGCCGTTCTGGCTGCCGACCTGGTGGGCCATTCTTTCGGCCTTCATCCTGTTTCGCGCTTTTGATATTTGGAAGCCCTATCCGATTCGCCGGCTGGAGGCGCTGGAAGGCGGACTCGGCATTATGGGTGATGATGTACTGGCGGGAGTGTATGCGCTGATCGTGAACTCGCTGCTGATTTCGGGATACCTGCTGCTCTTCGCCAAAGGATGATGAGCGCGGGCGACTATTTCTTATCCGGCCCAGTACCAATCCAACCGCGCCGCCAGAAAAAGCCCAACATTCCCACCGCCACGATTAGCATAATTCCCAGGACCACGAAATAGCTGTACTTCCAATGCAGCTCAGGCAGGTTCTCAAAGTTCATTCCGTACAGCCCGGCGATAAACGTCAACGGAAGCATAATCGCTGAAAAGATCGTCAGCACTTTCATAATCTCGTTCATGCGATTGGAGACGACGGAGAGATAAGCCTCCAGCGCCCCGCCGATCAGATCACGATAGTTCTCAGCCAAATCCGTAACGCGAATCAGGTGATCGTAGATGTCGCGATAGAAGGGAAGCATCGGCTGCGGAATCAGATGTATTTCGCCGCGGCTCATCCGATAGAAAATATCCATCTGCTTTGACGAGATCCTGCGCAAACGGAGGACGCTTCGTTTCAAATCCATGATCTGTTCCAGGATCTGATTGTTCGGCCGCTTGAGCGAGAAGATGTTGTCCTCGAGTTGATCGATCCGTTCATCAAAGTCATCGAGGACCGGCGAGTAATAATCGACGATCTGATCGAGAATCTGGTGCAGCAGAAAAGACGCGCCCCGCTGACATGGCACCGGCGTCGTGGACAGCATCTTCTTGACGTTGTTGATGCTGCGAAACATGTCGTGATGGTAGGTGATGACATAGTTTCGCCCGAGGAAGCCATCCATCTCGATCGTGTTGAAGCGATCGGGACTGGTGTCCGCCTTTACTCCGTGCACGATGAAATAGACGTAGTCGGGAAACTCTTCGACCTTGGGATAGTGCCGGTTCTCGCGACAGTCTTCGACGGTCAAGGGGTGGAAACGAAATACATCGAGAAGAATCTGCTCATCAGCTTCGGTGGGCGACTCCATGTCGACCCATATTACAGATTTCTCATCCTTCAAGAGTTCCGGAAGCTGTTCGACCGAGAACCCTGACTCAACTTTTTCCGCACCTTCACGATAGACGAAGATTTCCATTCAGCATCCTTTTCGCCGGCAAACCGAAGTTAGTCGAGCAATCCGTGAGACTGTTATCACAACGAACTTTCGCAGGGCAAGCGGGCACACGTATTCTGGTGAGCCGGATTTGCTTTGCGACTATAAGATTTCACGCGAAGGCGCGAAGACATGCCTAAGCCGCCAGGAAAAACGTAAACGAATTGTAAGTTGGAACGAGAGGCGGGAAGTGATTAGTAGGGCTGCAGAAAGATCGTGTCGTACATGCTTTTGGCGGTGAACCCTGCGCGTTCGTAAAAGCGGATGGCGGCAGCGTTCTCTTCATTAACAAATACGCAGATCGATTTGCTGTGTGAGAGCAGCCTGCGGGAAAGTTGCAGCAGGCAATCTGTTCCCTGGCCCCTGGAGCGGCTGTCAGGATGCGTCCAAATCCCTTCGAGGTAGGCCACTCGCGGTGTTTCTGAGATTATCTCGACCTTGAAAACCGGCTTACCCGACTCAACCTTCAACCAGGTCCTCTTTTTCCGAATGCGGCTGGCGTAACGATTGCGAAAACCTTCGGGATCCTTTTCGAGGGGATTGACGCCACTTTCGGCAAACGCCATTTGCGCGTGAATCGGCAAGAGCAATACGAGATCTTTGAGAGTGGCGGGTCTGAGCTCCGGCACTTCCGCGGCGGCGGGAATCGGGTTCCTGAGTTCCATCAACTGCTCGCGACAAACCTTGCGGTTGGCTAACCGCGGTCGCGAGTAGAAGCCGCAAAAACGATCGAGCAAGCCGGCCTCGCCCATGATCATGTGCGTCGTAGCACAAGTCTCGGCCACGCGCGCAAGACTCCGCAGTGCGCGGTTGGTGCTGGTTTCGAAAAGTGTTGCGTGGCCAATCAGTGCCACACCTTCGAACTCTCCGCGCTGGTTACGACAACCGTAAAAGTCACCGCGATTAAATCGGTTCCTGAGCCCATTGTCGCGGATAAGGCCGGTAAGCATCGCAGTCTGAATCGGCCTGCGCTCGAGAAACTTAAGGACCTCAGTGCGCGAGTCCTCGTCAAGCAGGACTGCCGAGTTGGGCCCCGTGAGGGGCAGGGCAGATCCTGAACCGTTCCCAGCTATTTGGGTCTGCATTTGCATCGGTGTAATTGCTCCTCGGTTAATTCTTTCTCAATTAGTTACTTAAGGAGCGGGCTGCATGGCTTTTGTGCCTTCACCCAACACCAAAGCGTTCGCTTTCGGAGTGCCGTCACTGATAAGCACACCGTCGGAGATCAAAACGCCGTCGCTAATTAATACGCCGTCACTAAGGAGCACGCCGTCGGAAAGCAGGACCCCGTCGCTGAGAAGAACGCCACTGGTGAAGAGCGTGCCGTCACTAAGTAAGACACCGGTAGTAGTAAGTGCGCCTGATGAATAACTGACGCCGCCGGTAACGTAGCTGACATTTTTGCTGATGAGGCCGTTGGTAACAGATGTGCCATCGGCCAGGATGCGACTCTGCGCATAGATGCCCTGCCACTTTGTCATAAGCTCGCTGCCGTAAAGGAAGCAGTAGTCGGTGACGATACCGCGGCCCCAATCGACGCGTTCGTCTATGGATTTAATATAGTTCGCCTGAGAACTTTCGTCCCAGCTATTGAGCATCGGAGTTCCGTTAGAGAAGGTAGACGCGTTCGTCTTGACCCAACCCGCGATGCGCACCGCACCCTCGACGTTAACTTCGCCGGCGCCCTGCTCGAAGGTGTTGAAGTTCTTCAGCGGCTGGGCTGTGTACATCAGAATCGCTTTGACAAGTCCGGGGGTTAGACTCGGGTTAGCTTCAATCATCATTGCGGCTGCGCCGGCCACCAGAGGGGCAGACATCGAGGTGCCGCTCAGGTACATCATCTGATCGGTTGAAGTTGTCGAGCCGATCTTCAGCGCCGGATACAGTGTGGCCAGGGCTGAAGTTTTGCCGGCGCTACTCGGGGACATCGCTCCGATTAACTTATTGCCCGGGGCAACGAGGTCCGGCTTGATAAAATTGTCATAGTGCTTGATTCCGCTCGAGTCCTTGTAATAACCACGCGTCGGTCCGCGCGAGCTGTAGGTGGTGACTCGATCATCAGTTCGGGTATTAGTGCCGAAAGTATTCACCGCTCCCACCGTGATGACTGAAGGCTCAATGCCGGGTGAGTCGATGCCGCCGTAAACTTTTTGGCCTAAAGCATTTTTTCCGCGATTGCCGGCAGCCACCACTACCACCATACCCGCGTTGTAGGCGCGCCGGGCCGCCAGGCACAACGGATCATTTTTGTAACTATCACGAGCCGGTGCACCCAGGCTCATGTTAATAACGCGGATGTTGTAAGTAGCTTTGTTGGCAATACACCAGTCCATCGCGGCGATTACATTGCTCGCCACCCCGGAACCTGTACCGTCAAGCACACCCAGGCTGATTATTTTCGATTCGTAGGCGATACCGCCGTAGTAGTTTGATTTGAATCCGGGATTACCCATGAGTAACGATGCCACATGAGTCCCGTGGCCATAGTAGTCACGATTCGCAGCAATGCCGGTGTAGGATTTCGAGTAAAGCGCAGGCCGTCCCGTAGAGGCCTTGATCAAATTGTGAGTATCGTCGATGCCGCTATCGAGCACGGCGATCCCAACCCCAGTGCCATTAAGTGAGCTAAACCCGCTAACTTCACTACGGCCATCTTCCTGGGCTGCCGTGATGGCGGTTTCGACGTGACCAAATGATTGCACCGGACGATCCGGACTGATGTAGGTAATGTCGTCGTCGTTCTGTAATTCCGCGATTCTCGACAAGGGGACGTCGGCCGTGAACAGGCCCATGTGGTTGAAACGATCTTTCAATTTGCCGTTAGCGCGCGAGAGCTTGCCGTCAACGTCGCTGTCCGAGAGACCACTGGCTTTTTTGTCGCTCAGTTGAATGATCACCCGCGCCACCTGGTTGCCTTTACCTTTTGAGACGGCAGAGTTGATGGTCTCTTCCAGGTCCGGCGCCATTTTCTTGACGTTGCCGGGTGAATCGTCCTTAGAGAAAGCAACAGGCGCGCTCGCCATGCGAGACTCAGCGCGGGCCGGACCAACCAGGGTCAGCATAGGCGCCAGCAGTAAGGCGGTCACGGCCAGCGTGATCGGTTTTCTTAGTCGGGTGGCTACTTCCATGTTTATCGTCTCCTGACAGCAATCGCCGACAACTCGCACAGTTGCGGCGACAGACATTTGGCAACGGTTGTGCCAACTCTGTGTTTTGTCCACGTGCGACTTAGTTCAGCGAAAATTAAGGCTTTTGACGGTGGGGACCGGTAAGACGAGGTTCCCCCACGTAAGTCAAAAAGGCAGAGGTCTGACGAGATTTAATTCAAGCTGACCGCTCGACCGTTATCGTTGGGACTGTTAGGATACGGCTTCAAATTCATTCGAGAAGTGTCTTTTCCCAGTCGCGAGGGGTATGTCCAGCACAGCTAAAATTCTGATAAGTGATGACGTGAGCAACGCCGGTCTTCAGCCGTTGCGCGATGCCGGCTTCGAAGTGGTCAAACAAGTCGGATTAGCGCCTGATGAGTTGAGAAGCGCACTCGCCGATTACGATGGGCTAATCGTGCGGAGCGAGACAAAGGTGACCGCCGAGTTGATGGAGAGCGCCGAAGGACTGCGAGTGGTTGGTCGCGCGGGCGTAGGCGTGGACAACATCGACGTGCAGGCGGCGACGGCCCGGGGAATTCTGGTGATGAACGCGCCGGACGGCAACACCATCACCACGGCCGAACACACAATTGCCTTGCTGGTAGCGCTCGCGCGCAACGTGGCCCAGGCAAACAGCAGCGTTAAAGCTGCGAAGTGGGATCGCAAACGTTTTATTGGCGCGGAGCTTCGGGGAAAGACGCTTGGAATTATTGGGCTGGGCCGGATTGGACGAGCTGTGTCTACGCGCGCGGCAGGACTGGGGATGAAAATCGTCGCCTTTGATCCATTTATGAGTCCTGAGCCGTCGCGTGATGTTGAAGTCGAGGCTCTTTCGTTCGACGAAGTTCTGGCGCGCGCTGACTTTCTCACCATTCACACGCCGCTGACTGCGGAAACAAAAGCGGTAATCAATGCGAGCGCGATTGAGAAGCTGAAACAGGGAGCGCGCATCATAAATTGCGCGCGCGGCGGACTGGTCGACGAAGATGCGTTGCGCACCGCGCTCGATTCCGGCCACGTCGCCGGCGCGGCCTTCGACGTCTTCGTCACCGAACCGGCGACGGAGAACGTGCTGTTCGGGCATCCGAACGTCGTCTGCACGCCGCAT
>DATENS010000197.1:0-4786 GCA_035274925.1 Pyrinomonadaceae bacterium
TGATCGGAATGGTTTGCGCGACTCTTCCCGTGCCTATCTACGTCATGCTCTTGCTCTGGATCGACCGTTACGAGGCGGAACCGATCTGGATGCTCGCGACCAGTTTTTTCTGGGGCGCCCTTATCGCGGTCTTTATTGCCATAATTTTCAACACCGGGATCGGGCTTGTGGCGACGGTGGCAACCAACAGCGCCGACGTGGGTGAGATTGTCGGCGCGGTGATTTCCGCTCCGGTAGTCGAAGAAAGCGCCAAAGCCCTCATCCTGCTAATCCTGTTTTTCTGGAAGAAGGACGAGTTCGACGGCATCATTGACGGGATCGTCTATGCCGGGATGGTTGGGCTCGGCTTTGCTATGACCGAGAATATTCTCTACTACGGACGGGCAATTGCCAGTAGCCCCGAAGATCTGACCGTAGTTTTTATCCTGCGAGGAATGGCTGCGCCGTTTTCACATCCCTTGTTTACCAGCATGACCGGCATCGGCCTGGGCTGGTCCAGACAGTCTCAGAGTTCGTTTATCAAGATCGTGATGCCCTTTGCGGGATTTCTGTTGGCGATGATCATGCACGCCACCTGGAACGGCTCAGCGGTCTTTGGCGGCGGCCTCGGTTTCTTTGCCGCATATTTTCTCATCATGGGGCCCGCGTTTATCATTACCCTGATGGTGATCTTTTTCTCGCTCCGCCGCGAAGGACGTATTGTGCGCGAATTTCTTTACGCCGATCACCAAAAGGGAGTCTTCGATGCGCACGAATACGAGAAGCTCTGCACTATCCGCGGCCGCATGGGCATGTCGTGGAACGCATTCTGGTCCGACGGATTTGCCAACTGGCGAACACGAATGCGCTGTAATCAAATCGCGAGCGAACTTGCTTTTCTTCGGAGCCGCGTCGCCCGTGGCGTCAGCCGCGATCCGCATACCGCCTACGAGAGGGAATATACGTACCTGCAAATGTTACACGAGCTCAGGCAGCAGATGGCTGAGCGGCGGCGGCCCAAAGGCTAGTCGCTCATGAACAAGAAAAATATCGCGTGAACCGCCCTGTTAGCTTATACTTGGCCGATTTCAAACTGACGGCAGGCCAACTAACCAACCCTTGAAGATCCAACTCTTACCCAGCTCGTTTGACGGCGCCGGACGCGCCACACCTGCGCAGCGTCTTACCTGCTTTCTAATCGATGATTGCGTGACAGTAGATGCCGGCAGTATCGGTCTGGCGTTGACGGCAGAACAGCGTCAAACGGTGCGTGATGTGATCGTGACTCATCCCCACATGGATCATATTGCCAGCTTGCCGATTTTCGTCGACGATCTTTTTGGTGAGCTGACTGAGCCGATTCGCATTCACGGCACACAGGAAGTTATCGACCTGCTCGAACGTGACGTTTTCAATGACAACGTTTACCCGCGCTTTGCCGAACTACGGAATCAACACGGGGAGGTGATGAAGTACGTTCCGTTCGATCTCGGCGAGGAGTTTTCGGTGGCACACTTGCGGGTAACGGCAATTGCCGTCAATCACATCGTGCCCACTGTCGGGCTGCTGGTTTCGGACGGAAAATCAACGGTGGGCTTCAGCTCTGACACCGCGGAAACGGAAGAATTGTGGACGACACTGAATCGCGCGCCAAAGCTCGATGCTTTGTTCATAGAAGCCTCGTTCCCAAACGCGATGCGCGAACTCGCGCACGCTTCGAAACATCTGACCCCGGCAATGGTGGCGCAAGAGCTGAAAAAACTGAGCCACAACGGACTCGAAATTCTCGCCGTTCACTTGAAACCTGCCTATCGGCAGCAATTGATTAAGGAAATAGACGAGCTGGGAATTGAGAAGTTAAGCGTGATGGAGGCCGGCCGAGTTTACGAGTGGTAAGCACTATCTGAGCCGCTCGAATTCCTTCTCGGCATGTTCACCGGCGAAGTCTTCCAGCAGAACACGACCACTAGGTAGTAGTTCCTTCACCCGAAAAGTTCGTTCAGAGCCATCCCGCCCGGGCATTAACTCCGCGCGAAAAACCAAGTGCATTCCGGGGCGGGCCCAAATGTTTGGCTTGCTGCCCTTTCGACCTGAGCTATTACTCTTAACGATCACAGCACCCACCGCACCAAGCGCTCCTGCCGCCAGCGCTAATCCTCCCAAGAGCCGCTTCGTTCCCTTCTTCATTAATTAAGTTCAGGTACGCACTTCCAGTTCGATTGAAGTAAGCGTTTACGCAGCAAGCGGTGTTCCCCAAAAGTAACAAGGGCGCGACTGCCGCATCCCCGCTGCGGAAGGCGCGCCTGTTAATTGCCTGGAATGCATGGACTTCAATGACACAAGGGATCCAATTTTCCCGCGTTGCTTGGATAAATCGGCAATCCACTTACGGCAAGCTCGGCATTCATCTGCGTAAAGTGGGTCCATTCCGAAGGCACCTTGTCTTCGGGAAAAATAGCTTCGACCGGACATTCAGGAACACAGGCGTCGCAATCAATACATGTCTCGGGGTTAATCACGAGCATGTCGTCGTCGAGGTGAAACGCGTCGACCGGACAAACCATTGCACAGTCAGTGTAACGACACTTAACGCATGGTTCGGCAACCACGTAAGTCATAAAGGAATCATCCTCCAGGTGTGATTCAGTTATTGCGTTATTGCGTAAAAAACTAACGGCGGCAATCGTAACACAGACCGGGAAAATGCCGCATCTGTCTCTCGGATTTAATCAAGAGGTCAGGGCTTCCAGGTCGGCACTGGCACCGAATCCTTGAAGTCATAAAACTCCAGGTCAACCTCGGCAAGCATCTTAGCCAGCATGATGATTTGGCCGGTGTGCATTGAGAAGTGTTCGACGACATGGAAAATGGCCTCGAGGCCGGAAACTTCCAGTCCCTGAATGGGAAAGTTCTGAGATAGTTTTTGCGGATCAAATCCCGCCAGCGTTGCGTCTGCCTCTTGCACGGTCTGCTTCAAGTGATCGAGTAACTCAGCCGCAGGCACAATGTCGCGCTGGGCAAACTCGGAATCGCGGTCGCGCGTATCGGGGGCGCCGCCAAGGCCAACCACGATCCACTGGCGCATGTTACCGCTCAGGTGTAAGAGCAGATTCCCGATGCTGTTTGACGCTGGATTCGCACGCCACCAGATTTGCTCGTCGCTGACCAGCTTCAGACACCGCTCAATTTTTGCCGAATAGTCTTCGAGATGTGAGCGCGATTGTCTGATGAACTCGGCGCCGATTTCACTCATGAATTGATAGTTTGCCGGCTGAAGCCGTCTACTCGCTGTCTGCTTCCGGGGGACGTTTGTGTTTTGCCTTGCGGCCGGCAGGCCGGGCCTTCTCATCCGGCTTTGCATGCTCGAGCGGATGACCCGGAGGCGCAAGTGGCCGTCGAATCGAACTGACGATCGACTTCTTTCGGCGACGCCTCTTCGCTTGTGAAGACTTCATCGCTATTTCAGAGTGGATTCCGTCGAGATGCTATGCCGCTCGCGCCGCAGTGTCAATCGATTTCTTGGGAGAAAATCGGCTGGGCTCTAAAGGCTCTGCCAAAGCCAACGGCACACCTTCGGAGTGAACCAGGCGTATCTTCTCTGGAAAAGACTGAGGCGAGTTGAACGGCGAAACTATGCTTCGTTCGGCTGCTGGCGAGCTCGCAGAAGGCTTTCGATCGCCTTCGACGTATCTTTTCGTTGCCTTTGCTGGAATTCGTTGACCCAACTGGTCACGGTCGCCACCATATCGGTCGCGGTCTGACGCGCGCTTTCGCGGCGTACGCGCGAACTGACCGGCTTCTTCTTGCCGCGTTCCTCGCGCTTGATTACTTTTACACTTTTCTTCTCTGACATTGCCTGTCTGCTTTCAACGTTTACTGCCGGGCGGCAGGTACGTTTTTCATTTTATTTGATCAGGATTAACGAAATCTTAAGACGAAAGTTCCGTTTCCAATTTGCCGACTATTTTGGGAAAGCACCCTTTAGACGCCAAACCCGGGCTTTTGGTTGCAGAAAAGCTCAATGGACGGGTGGCAGGCGGTTTAATTGACTTCCCCTTCAAAGGCCTGTTTTGCCGCCATATCGATGCGCCAGAGCTTTTTCTGCGCCCGAAAAGCCAATATCGCGATCACTATCAACCCACCCAGGGCCACATAGGGCAGCGCCCCCTTTAACGGCCGGGTTCCAAATCGCACCAGGAGCCCATTGATTACGATCAGGCCAATACGCATCTCGGTCGGGCCGCACCGGGAAAAGCTCACTTTGAATTCTTCGGTGGTGGCCAGCATCAGGTACGTGTGAAACATGAAGGTGCTAAACACGCAGAGCACCAGCAGCATGTTAAAGAACGCCCGTTCAGGAATCAGCAACGTGTATCCCAGCACGATCGAACAGAGAAAGAAATAGTCGAACAAGTGATCCATGTAAAAGCCCCACTTGCACAATCCCGTGTTGCGATACTTTCCGAGTTTGCCGTCGAAATGGTCGGTAAAGTACTGCAGTGCGATCATCACGTTAACCAACCACAACCAGCGCAGGTTCGTCTTTGCCAGGTAACTGAAGCCAACAATGCCGAGCGACCAAACCGGGGTCAGCAAGGTCAGATGATAAGTCTCGATCCAGCTGGGAAAGCGAGGCAGCACGAAACGCGCTAACCGTCGTTCAAACGGGACGAGCAGCCCGGAATTCGATTTCCCTGCCCCGGCAAATTTCTGTTTGCCGTAAACTCGCGCCGACCAATCGGCGAGTTCGGTTTCGTTAACTACGGTTGCCATTGCTTCTCCCGGCATTTTGAGTACTCCAATCCTT
>DATENS010000198.1:0-14307 GCA_035274925.1 Pyrinomonadaceae bacterium
TTCTTCCCAAGTTCTTATCCCTAGCTCGAAACCTGTCATCTGCCGGATTCAATCGCCCTGTCCGTCGTGGCGGTATTACCGCGCGGGCTTTCCGCTCGGCTATTACCTCATAACACGTTGCGTAGTCGTATCCCCCGTCTCGGCCGCGCCTCTCCATAATCAGGATAGTAGAACCTTGAGCCGCGAGCGCCACGAGGCCCGCAACGACAATCACCGCGAGCGCCAAGCGCCTCTTCAACCCTATTCAG
The DNA here is from genome assembly GCA_035274925.1 of Pyrinomonadaceae bacterium. Lineage (GTDB taxonomy): Bacteria > Acidobacteriota > Blastocatellia > Pyrinomonadales > Pyrinomonadaceae > UBA11740. Next base: position 249 of record DATENS010000198.1, read on the forward strand.
CCGCCCCGCATTATTAAGCACGAAAGCCCCTCCAATTTTCTACATAGATTACTTCTAGCGATTGAACCGCGCCGCCGCACTCAGGGCAATTGTCAGGCGGCTTTTCCCCGTTCTGCCACGCAAAGACGGGCGGCGTGTAATAAATCCACGACTTGTTACGACAGCGGCATTTGCCCTGCCCGCATACTTCATCCTCAATCTTCTTTAGCCGACTTTCAACATTCATTGTCCGACCCCCGCGCACGTTCGTACTTTTTCGCAGCAAGCCATAGCCTGCTCGGGCGTCAACTCATGGCCGTGTGTTTTTCTCATATATTTCATCACAAACCCAACGTCATCAAGGCCGGGATTCTGACGCATGAAACTCACAACGCTTTCAAGCTGCGCTTTTGCATGCTCGCGAGTCGCCCGAACACCGAGGCCCAACCACAAGACAGTGATGTATTGAGTAATAGCCTGCTCCATCCTCGCCGCATCGCTGATCGGCAACGCCCCAAGCGTGTTTTCAATCTTGCTCAATCGTCGCTCTATCGAATTGTTCATACTGTCACCCGCAAGAACTCAATAATTGTTGGCGCGTGTTGCTTCGCAAGCTCGATTGCTTCATCAAGGCTCAGGTCGAACTCAGCCATCAACTCGTCAATTTGACGCTCTGCCCATTTGTGGTTTTCTTCTGCCGTGATGATATGCGGAAGCGCGGCCACTTGTTTTTCAACCTTGTCGAGTCTCTTTAGATTGCTGCTCATTTTGGTTTGTCCTTTAGCAGAGCTTCGACAACAGCAAGGCGCGCGGCCACGTCCTCAATATCTATTCCTTTGTAAGCGAATTCAATAATGGCCTTCGCCGCGCTCACTCGCTCGCTGCCTTTGGAGGTCTGGTCGTTCATCACAGAGCGCAGGGTTTCGACGGCTTCGCACGTTGCAGATTGCATACGAGCGATACCCCGTTGGACGGCAGCGCGGCGAGCTTCCATGTAAGCAGACCTGAAAGCTTCCTCTTGCATCCATCGCCAAAGCGTTGTCTCAGTCACACCCGCACTTGTTGCCGCTTCTTTCAGCGTAGGCTCATTGAGCAGCGTGATAACCGCCTTCTCTTGCTTCGGTGTCAGGCTGAATTCTGCCTCGATTTTTGCCATAGGGTTTACATTTCCTTACAGAACATTACATTTGCTCGCTTGACTGCGAAGCGCAACCGCCTTTGACTTGCAGACTGAAGCGGCTAGTCTTCACCAATGAAATACTCGCGCGATGGGTTGATTGGCCTGGGCAGGTGCGTGAGCTTTGTTGTTATTGGTTCAAAGCCTATAGCTCACTACGGGGATTATAGCACTTCTATGATTCCTTTCAAGATGGGAGCTTACTCAGACGATGCGGCAATGTTTTCTGAAGCCTTTTAGCGGTTTGCAAAGCCACATGTGATCCATTACGATAGGCACCCCAGCAACGATCAATCTGGCAGATGATTTGTAATATGGAGGATCCCAATGAAACGTCCAGGCATATTGAAATGCTCGCTAATTCTTTTCGCTGTTCTCTCCTTCCCCACATGCCCCGGAACAGCTCAAAACAATAACTCTCATAACCCCACCTGGTGGGATAAGTACCAGTACATTGCCAATAACCGACCCATGGAAGGCGGCGGCATCACATCATCTATCAGCTTTGGCAGCAATATTGATGTGTCAAATGAGTGCGGGCCTCAGAGTGAGACTTTTATCACCCTCAATCCGTCCAAGCCCAAGATTCTGGCGGCAGGATCAAATGAAATTTTCCGCCTGCCGATGAGAGGATACTTTTCTGCCAACGGCGGTTCGAGTTGGGGAGGCGTAGACCTACCTTTGCCCCCGCCGAAGGGGGCCAATGGCATTGACTTCGGCTCTGATCCGACGCTGGCTTTCGATACCCAGAACAATCTGTACTACGGCTATATCGTCATCTATTTTGGCAACGGCACGGGCGTTAATGGCAGTGAAATGGCTGTGGCCCGCTCGACCGATGGCGGAAAGACTTACCCCGCCGTCACCTTCTTCTCTTTTGAGAACGGTAGCAATCATTTCAACGACAAACCGATGATCACGGCGGACACGAACCCCGGCAGCCCGTTCAGAGACAATGTGTACATTGCTTGGGACGCGGCAGCGGGCGGCTCAACGGGGGGCGGCATCCGCATGGGAAGTTCGAGCGATCATGGGGCCACCTTCACAGTTACGCGCGCTGACAACCCTTCGGGGCCGGGACGCTCAATCGGCGCATCGCCTGCGGTCGGGCTTAACGGCGAACTCTATGTGGCCTGGAACGACTACAGCGCGAACGTGATTGCTTTCAACCGCTCGTTCGATGGGGGGAAGACTTGGGATCAGCAGCGTGTCGTGTCACCAAAGGTCATTCCGTTCGATATTGCTATACCCGCAGAATCATTCCGGGCCGCGCTGGTCTATCCGGTGATTGATGCGGATCGTTCGCAGGGGGCCTTCCGTGGCCGGTTATACTGCTCCTGGATGGATCAAACGTCGGCGGGCACGACCGACGTATACCTCGCCTACTCTGACGATAAGGGTGCAACCTGGTCGCAGCCTCGCGCTGTAGCCGACCGGTTGCCATTTGCCGTGGATCGCTTCAACCATTGGATGTCGGTCGATCCGGTCACGGGCGATGTGAATATTTCCTTTTATGATACTCGCAATGACACAACCGGCTTCCGCTATATGACGGACGTTTATCTCTCGCAATCGAAAGACGGCGGGAGTTCATGGCTGTCGCCGAATATTCGTGTGTCAACTCAGAGTTCAAACGAACATGACTGCGGCGGGTTGTTCCCTTGCCCCGGCATTAACTACGGGAATCAGCAGGGGGATTACGAGGGGGTGGTATCCTACGGCGGCATTTCGTATCCGGTCTGGACTGACAGTCGGCGTCAACTCGACACAATCACAGGGTGCAGCCGTGCGCTTGGTATGGAAGAGGTCTTTATCGCAAAGATTAAGCCATAAGAAATTGCGCTCTGCGCATTGAGAGACTTCGCCTAAGACCTTAGCAAACAGGGACCTATATTGAACGACTGAGAAAGGCGCTTCGGTAGTTAAAACCGAGCGCCCTCCAACGCCGGATGCGCTGCCCGCGCTTTACCTCTCGGATGCCACCAACCCGTCGAGCATCTTCGAGGCCCGGCTAACTCAATCCTGCGGCTTCCCTGCTCTTTCGGAATCAAGAATGAATCAAGCAACTATGGAAGCTGTGTTGCCATCGTTGGGTATCTTTGGGTAATTTTGAGGACGCGATTGGGACGCAAAAAGGTGATTCAAAGTGGAAAAACGGGGAAAGACAGGGAACGTAAAAGATAGACAGCAAAGCACAGGGAACTATCGCTTCAATATAACGCCGTAGCAGAGAGTTTCTTTGGGGCGCTGAAGCTGGAACCGGTTTACAATGAGAAGTATAGGGAAAGGCAGGAAGCGCGAGACAGCATATTCGAATATATAGAGGTGTTTTACAATCGGAGTAGAATTCACTCAGCAGCGGGGTATCTGACTCTGGCGGAGTATGAGGAGAAGTTCAACCGAGCGGCGTAGAGCGTAGATACTTAACCTTGCCCCCACTCTACGGGGGAAGATTCAATTGAACTCCCGGAAGAGATTGCCAACCGTTTGGGCGAGCCGAACGATCTCTCGCGCGTAGCTTTAGAGGCGCTTGCTGCTCAAGGTTATCGCAGCGGCAAGTTGACTCACGCCGAGGTGCAAAAGATGCTGGGCTTCACTTCCCGATGGGAGACGGACTCCTTCCTTAAGCGGGCTGGGGCTTACCTCGATTACACCGAGGCCGACCTTGAACACGATCTCACAGTCTCGCGCCAGCTCACCGGAGTTTAATGATCGTCTCCGATACTTCTCCTCTTAACTACCTGATCCTGATCAGGCAGATCAACGTTCTACCTCCGCTCTACGGTCGGGTTCTCATCCCGCAATCTATATATGAAGAGCATTCACATACTTGATTCATCAGACAGCCAATCTAGATTTCTCCCTTAAGAACATCTGAAACAATCTACCGTATAGATAGATTGAGCGGCTGAGTGGCTTCCAGGTGCCAAGACATGACCATGATCTGCTAAAGAAAGGCCAAACTAAATGCAAGTGCATGCAGCCTTTGCCCTTCACATCATGGATGTGGCGGGGCCGATATTGATAGGGCTTGCGTACATTTTTGCCTGCTCGTTTTTTAAAGAACCAGGCAGGAGGAACATCAATGCGATCATGATAGCCGGCGCAGGCGCGGCATATCTAAACGGCGGTCTTGGCATTTGGGAATTCACATTCACCGCACTGGTTACCTTCTGCGCGTACAAGGGGTTACACTCTTACAGCTTTATAGGTGTTGGCTGGCTCCTTCATACGGGCTGGGATGCGCTATTCGCCAAGCTGTATCACCCGCACCAGACGGCTTCTTTGCACGCGTGTGAAATCGACAATGACCGTACTCCCGATCAGCGACTGCCGTCAACTCCGAAGTGCAGGCCCATCCGATCTTATAAGAATGAGCTGTTCCGCCAGTAACATAATCACGACATTGGCTGATCCGCCGTGACACTTTCGCCAATCGCATTAAGCTCGTCAATCGCATCCGCTGGGAGTTCTAACGCCGCGGCATCAAGATTCTCATGCAGATGCTCTCTCGAAGAGGTGCCCGGGATCAAGAGAACATTTGGAGAACGCTGAAGGAGCCAGGCAAGTGCGACCTGCATCGGGGTAGCTTGTATGGACGCTGCAACCTGATCGAGCGCCGACGATTGTAACGGCGAGAATCCTCCCAACGGGAAGAACGGGACATAAGCGATGCCTTGCTGCGCGAGCCCATCGATGAAGGCATCGTCACTGCGGTGTGCCACATTGTAGAGGTTTTGGATGCAAACGATTTCCGTGATTCTCTGAGCTTCAGCGAGTTGCTGGGGGGTAACGTTGCTGAGACCAATGTGGCTAATCAATCCCTGATCCTTCAGTTCGACAAGCACACTCAGCGGTTCCTCGATGGACCCTTCCGATGGCCCTGTGATTCCACCGACCCGAAGGTTGACAACGGCGAGCCGCTCGACACCGAGATTGCGAAGATTATCTTTAACGGCGTCGATAAGCTCCTGACGTGAAAGGGCGGGTGACCAAGATTTGTCTTGACCACGGCGGGCGCCCACTTTGGTGACAATGATCAGGCCATCCGGGTAGGGATGAAGTGCCTTCTTGATAATCTGATTGGTCACGTGCGGGCCGTAAAAGTCGCTGGTGTCGATATGGTTGACGCCCGCCGCGACGGCCTCGCGGAGGACGGCGACAGCACCGTCCAAGTCCTTGGGCGGGCCCCACACGCCAGGGCCGGCAAGTTGCATCGCGCCGTAGCCCATGCGGTACAGGCTGAATGAAGTGCCAGGAAGTGTGAAGGTGCCGCCGAGCTTCGTCTGTTTCGTCATTTCGTCTTTCCCTCCAATCCGCGGATCAGTTTTGGTGATATTGCCTATGTATGATTCGATGAAGCAAGCTTCAGATATGGGATTTCGCCTTGGTTTCGAAATAGCGCGCCCGGTCGAGATCGGGAATGAGCGCAGGTTGTCTTGGGCGCCATCCCAGCCGTTCCTGAGTTAGTTTGCTCGAAGCCGGGTCGTCGAGCGCTGCGAAATGCGCAAACCAACCAAAATGGTCGGCTGCCTCATCGTGGGACTTGCTGACTGATCTGGCCGAGATGAACTATCTTGTATATGAAGGTCGTTCGCTTCATCAGGAGTTTCCTTTACTTGTCGCGTTGATTCGATGACGCGATCTCATCAAGTCTCTTCTGAATCTCGGATTGCGGAAGCCACCGCCCTCTTATCATTACGCCCACTCGACGTGATGCGTAGGAAACATCATCCAGCGGATTGTGGTCTACAAGTATTAGGTCTGCCCGCCGCCCTTCGCCAACGGTGCCAAACTCTGTACCAGCTTTTAAGAACTCAGCCGGGTTCGCGGTTGCGGTCTTCAACGCCTCATATGGTGTTAAGCCTGCTGCAACAAGTTCTCTCAACTCATCGTGAAGGGAGAACCCCGGCACCACCGACGGGTTCATTGCGTCTGTCCCCGCCAGCAGTCTCACACCCGCACTGTGAAACTCCTTCGTCAACTTCTGAAGCGCTCGGAAGGCTGCCCAAAACCTCTCTATGGAGATACTCTTGAATCGCATATACGGGTTGGTAGTTTCTCCCCAGACCCCGACTGTTTGGGGCGGCATGTACTTCATCTCCGGCCTGTTTAATACCGCTTTAAGATCTGCCACTTGAAGACCAATGTTTTTGTAGGCGGTCAGATTTGGGACCAGCCAGGTCCCAACTTTCGCCGTGGCCCGTGCCATCGAGGGAATTTCGGATTCGAACTCAGCAGGATTTTTTGAAATGCTATTCTTGTCGTAGATGTATTCTTCCGCGTGGGCGACCGCGTCTTGCCTTTCTTCAATCATCGCCTCATACCCAAGGTTCCGGGGTGAGTGGCCTATGACCTGAATCCCCTCACGACGCGCTATCTCAAACAGCTTGTGATAGGCTTCGCGGGTGAAATCGCCGTGTATCTTGATAATGTCATATCCTGCCCGCTTTTGTTCGACGACTGCTCGCTCAACTTCTTCGGGCGTCGGACTCGATCCGGTTGTGCGCGAAATAAAAGGCCCACTCGTGTAGACCGTGGGGCCATCCAGTTCTCCGTTGGCTATTCTGTCACGAATCTCCAGATGGCGTGGGATTCCGGAGAGATTCAGAACTGTGGTCACGCCATTAGCTACATAGAGTTGTAGCAGGGCGTCCATGTCTTTGGGGTTATAGTCTCTCAGATGCACATGCAGGTCCACCAACCCAGGCATTAAATACTTCCCGCTCCCGTCGATCCGAATTGCGTTTGGCGGTATTTTTGTTTTGAGAGAAGCGCCTATCTGAATGATTTTCTCGCCCCGCACGATTACGGTCTGCTCTTTAATTACTCGCTCTTTGTCCATCGGGACGACGTTGACATTAACAAATGCATAGGTTTGAGCTTCGGCTGCTTCCTTTTTTTGCGCTCTCTGTGAAGAGATTGAAGTAGCCACAAAAATGACTAACAAAATGAATAATAGAATTGGGTATCTTCGATCTTTCCATCGGGCCTCGCGTTGAAACGCCATCGTCAATGCCTCCCGTATCCACTTTGGAGAAGATGCCTTTTTAGATAATGCTAGTTAGTGACCCAAATACTTTTTGAGAAATGCTGCCATCCGCTGCCATGCGACTTTAGACACGTCTGCGTCGTAGGTCGGCCTGGTGTACGCGAAAAATCCATGAGATGCACCGGCGTAGGTAAAAATCTGGGCGTCTCTATTATTCTTCTTCAACATCGCCTCAAAAGCTTTCAGCTGGGTAAGCTGAATCTCTGGATCATGTTCAGCATAATGACCTTGAACCGGTACCCTTATCGTTGTCGCGACATCAATGGGATCCAGTTTTCGATTTGCAAACGCCGGCGTCTTGAGATTGCCGTAGAAAGGCACAACGGCGCGGACTTCGTTTGGATAGGTCGCCGCGAACATGAGCGCACATCTGCCGCCGAAACAAAAACCGGTAACAGCTACGCGATTCGACTTTCCGAAGCCCTGCGCTTTGGCATAGCTAATTGACGACTGAATGTCCCTGAAGATTTTTGCATCGGTTGTTTTCTCGGCAAGCAGTTTTCGACTTTGCTCCGTAGTCGTCGCGTCCTTTTGAAGGGAGTAGATATTCGGGGCGATCCCAACAAAACCAATCTGAGCGAGCATGGCAGTCATATTGCGAATGTACTCCTCATAGGGAGGGTTTCCGGCAATGACGACCACTATAGGAGAACTGCCTTTCTTGTTCGGCCTGGCCAGGTAGGCATCGAGGTCTTCCGTTCCGCTCTTGAACGTAACTTTTCCATGAATCACATTCTTGTCATCTAAAGCCGTTACCACCGGAACTCCATAGGTGGCATTGGATTCCTGTGCTTCGAGTTCGCAACTTAAGACACAAGATCCCGCGAACATCGCTGCCTGTGAAAGAAAACGGCGTCGAGTTAGATTTTGAGCATCTCTTCCCAAGAACTGTGACATGCATTAAACCCTACCATGACGTAAAGTGTGCACCTATGATGCTGGAACACGCCGCAGGTGCCAAAACATGCGACGCCGTTCTCGCGTGCATAACGAATAGCCGAGAGCGCCTGGGCCATATTCTTATACGGGCTACCAGGCGCCGCCCAGATGCCGGAAAAACGCTCGAACAAAGCTTCGTCTATTTCCTCTGTGGACACCCAGATGCCATCTACATCGATTCCTGATGCTGAACGCGAATGCTTGATGGCCGCACTGGTCGAAATGTGCGGAGGAAAGGTCGGGTTGTATTCACCTATGATCGCGATTGATCGCTTCACACTGCCTCTGCAACTGATCATCGAATAACTATTCCTGGATTGCCATCCGGCCTTCAAAAACGATGACTGCCTGGCCCTGGATCCGCAATTTGTCGGCGACCAGTTCTACGTCCATGAAACCTGTTCGCTTTGACGATTGAAAAGACTTCATTCTCGTCTTGCCTAGTCTTGACGCCCAATACTTTGCCAGAAAACTGTGAGTGCCGCCGGTCACCGGATCTTCATTTGTGCCGCTCCAGGGCCAAAAGTACCGCGAATGAAAATCGTAGCCGTCCGTACCGGCGGGAGCGGTAACTAGGACACCGTTGATGGAATTGTGGGATCGCTGAAGTGCGACAAAATCCGGATCTAGGCCGGCCAACTCCTCGGTGTCCCCAATTTCAAGTAACAAAATTTTGGTTTCTTCATTGTAGGCCGAATTCTTGATTGCTTTGACCCCCAACGCAGCTAGCAGGGCAGGTGGAGCATCGGCAGGCCGGGTTCCGTAAACGGGAAACTCCATCACGATTTGGCCGTCCAATTCTTTGGCTGACAAGTCCAGGTTCTGAATGTTTATGAAGTGGACTTCGTTTAATTTATTTATTGAGAAAATAACTTTGGCAGAGGCCAGAGTCGCGTGACCGCATAATGGGATTTCCATCTTGGGTGAAAAATATCGAATTGCGAAAGCGCCGGCAGACTCCAGAGGTGAAAGAAAGGCCGTCTCAGAAAGGTTCAGCTCCTGAGCGATGCTCAACATTCTTTCGTCGCTCAACTGCGAGCCAACGATACAAACACCCGCCGGATTGCCTTTGAATGGTGTGTCTGTGAAAGAGTCGACTATGAAGGTTTTCATTCTATGGCGCCTTATTCACACTGCATCTAATGCCTGAGCGATGTCATCTATTAAGTCCCGGCTGTCCTCGCAACCGACGCTAAGGCGAATAAATCCTTCGGGGATCTCGTCAGCTCCCCACCGCGCTCGTCGTTCGGCGGTGGTATGCGCACCGCCAAAGCTGGTCGCTTCAAACACCAATTTGCATGACTTCAAGAACTGTTCGGCGCGCTCGCGGTCGTGAAGGACAAAACTAACTATCGATCCGAAATAACGCATCTGCTGCGAGGCAATTTTGTGCGACGGATCAGCCGTCAGTCCGGGATAACGCACTCCGCTGACTTCAGAGCGCGTCGTCAAATACTCGGCGATATTGAGCGCGTTACGGGATTGCCTTTCCAATCGCACCTGTAACGTGGCGAGAGAACGATGCGCCAACCACACTTCCATCGGACCCGGTACCGCACCAATCTGTGTGCGCCAGGTGAGCAGTTTCTCCGAGAATGTCGAATCTCGTACAGCTACATGACCGATAACCAGGTCGGAATGCCCTGTTAATCCTTTTCCATCCGCAGCGACGGAGAAGTCCGCACCGAGTTCCAGAGGAGTCTGGGAGAGAACCGTGGCTGTGGTGTTATCAACTGCTACCAGCGCGCCACTTTTGTGCGCGGCATCAGCGAGTGCGGCGATATCGCATACATCAAGACTCGGGTTGGAGGGAGATTCAAGCCAGAGTAATTTGGCGCCGTCCAGGATTTGGCTCAAGCCGTCGCCGGCTGTTCGAGCTTTTCGCACCTTAACCCCGATCTGTGCGAAGAAACCATCAGCAAGAAGGCGAGCAGTATAGTAGCTGTCCGAGGGCATCGCCAACACATCTCCGGGTCGCAAAGTGGAGCCAAAAACTGCCGCGACTGCGGCCATTCCTGAACCGAATGACACTACAGCACCGCCCTCTAATTCACTTAACGCCTCTTCGAATCGTGTCCACGTGGGATTGCTAAAACGCCCGTACGTGTAGGCGATGGCAGATGGGTCGCCGGAAGCATGATAAGCCCCGGCGAAGGCAACGCCGGCTAAAAAAGGTTCACCTTGCGCGGCGGGAGCTAGACCTGCATGAATTACTTTTGTTCCAATTCGCATGATTCACTCAATGTAGCGCGACCACCGGCGAGACGAGTTAACTGCCGATACATAAAGGACTCTCCAACAATACTATTCAAGAGTTGGAAAAACCAGTTCATTACCGGATGAACGCCATGCGCTTATACCGGTAGTCAAAGACGACGACAAATGGCCCCATTAAGCCGCGTCCAATAACCCCCGATCTGCCCTCCCTCTCCTGATCTGTATGCTTCTAACAATCATTACTCTCTGTCACTTCAGATTCGTGCAGCCTTAAAGTTACGAAGGCGTTCGCACCGCTGTTCTCTTCAACCCTCTCTTCGAAATCGAACCAATTGGTTCACTCATTAACCGCCAGTATTGTTCAAGGTCTTTTTGCGAGGCGGCTGGACCATGACCGGGCAGCACCATTCGAATATCCAATCCAAGCTGTTTGAACTGCCTGACAAGTGTTCGTTCGTCTATCGTTGGGCGGCGCCAGGGTCCAAAGTCTCTTGTCAGCCCGTCGGCTACATAGACAATTCCATCAGAAGGCACGAACGGGACTACCATTTCATCGACATGAGGATTGGGCACATTCAAAAGATCCAGAGTCACTATGCCATCACTGAACCGGCGTTTGCCGGAAATGACCTCAACAGCCGGTAACTTGACCTGGGGGTCCGTTGCCTTCAGTTTTTTCATGAGCATCTCCATGAACCGCAAATTTCCAGGAGTGGTTACAACCGTCGCTCCCTCGCGTAAGTACGCTCGCAGTCCTCCTATATGATCTTCATGAAAATGGGTTGGTACTATGTAGCGAATCGGTTTTCCCGGGGCAATCTCGTGTATTGCGGCCATCACTTTAGTCGAAGCGCTATCTGAGGACGGCGCCTCGACGACTAAGACGTAGTCGGTGAAGACGACAAACATACTGTTGTAATCAAGGGACACATTTTCGACGAAATATGCGGAGGGGGCGACTTTGGAAACGTGGAAGTCGAGGCTTTTTTGATCAACTTCAATCGCTCCGGCAGGAGGAGCAAAATCGGCAACCGACAAGGCGCCGTCGAAATCAGTTCGGATCGTTTGCAACTCACTCGTGATTATTGTCCACGAGGCCTGCACGATAGTGACTTTTGTCGGACTCCAGGTGGGCCCCTTTCTGCGGTAATTCTCGAAGACAATTCTTGGCACGAACCCCTCTTGGAACCTCGTAAGTTGGGCTTCAGTCGAAACCTCGCGTAAGAGATGAGTTGCCGAATTCAAGAACAGCCGGTGATGATTTTTGAATTCGTCGGAATAGCTAATAACGTCTTCACGTTGGCCGGCCAAAACAGTCTCGCCTTCCCAATGCAGAGACGGGGACTTTTCTAGAGCATGTGCCAAATGCCAATTCGGATCGGGATACGTCGTGTCCATCCGATAGGTCCAAGCCCCGTCCGTTTTTGGTGGCCCGTAATTGCTGAAGACGTTTGAATGGCAGAAAAGTTGATACGTCATTTCCCGGGTCACCACTATTTCCGTACACCACATCAAATCTTTGCCTAGTTGATTGGCGCTTCTCTGCAAAAAACGACGATTCTGGAAGTCGACTTTCCAATCGGCGCTGAGAGGCTGTGTTCGTGTCGATTGTTGCGGGTTGAGGCCCTGATTGTTCAACAACATGTTTCCCTCGGCGTGAATCCGTGCCGTCTTAGGGTTTGCTGGATTGCTCAATGTTAACGCGGCCCTCACGAGCGATATTGCTTTCGCGTCGGGTTCGGTTAACGGCGGCGCGGTATAGCCCGTCGCGTCGATTAACATGATGGTGATGAGGCCGAACGCAATTATGAACGCGGTCACGGTTTGCTTTTTCATGGCAGTTAGTCCTCAGCCTTCGCGAAGTTCCAGCTTCTTGATGAAGCCGAGTGTTAAGGGGAAAAGCTGATTCGCTAAGGCAAGATTCTCGACGCTTGGAAGATCGGAAACTACAGAAATGCGATGGATTCCCGTATCGACGCTCGCAACCTGGTACGCCGTATAACTAGTCTGAGCAATTTCAAGCGGGCGAGATGATTTTCGATTGCCGCGCGGATCATCCTGCTCGATGAAAACTGAAACGGTGTGGCCGTGCCTACGGAATATTAAATGGGCATATTTCCTTTGCTGATACGAGCAAATATGACCCTCGATCAACTCATAAGAAGCGGGCTTGCCATCGATAGCCTGTATCAGCGGCGCAAAACGAGGGGTCAATTCGCGCTTTACTCTTTGCTGGTCGAAGGTCCAATCCGGAGGATAACTCAGAGCGCAGACCTTGTGATTCTCGACTGCGTCTCGATCTTCGGCTGCAATCAGGACTGACGGCTGTGACGTCGGCGTGTTTACCTCGGACGTATTCGCCTGCTTTGAAATGTTGCCAATTGGCCAGTACGCCAGGCCCAGAGCGAGAGCGAGAATCAAACTGGCAGCCAGCGCCGCCCAGCGGATTCTGGCAGATATCCGTGGGCCCCTTTCTCGGTCCAATGCCATTTGCACCCGCCTTCGACTGAGGTTTTCGCTCTCGCGTTCATCGTCATCCTCAAGCGTCAACGCCTCCTTGAGCCAACGACGCAACTCGATGCGTCTTTCCGATTCCGCAGCGCAGTCCCGGCAAAAACCTAGATGGTCAAGCACCGACTGGTTCGTTTCAACCAGTAGCTCGTTATCGAGGTAGAGATCCAACATCTCCCGCATATTTTGACAATCAGATTCGCCCACTTTTTTTTCTTGTCCCCACGCTGCCTGGCTCGTCGTTTCTTGATGCGAGTGTCGTCAATTTGGCGCGAAGCATCCGTCGGCCTCGGCTCAACCGCGACATGACTGTTCCCACTGGGAGATTCAACACCTCAGCTATTTCCCGGTATTTCAGGCCCTCAATATCCGAGAGCAGAACAGCGATCCGAAACGGCTCCGGAAGTTCTGCGAACGCCCGCTTGATTTCTTCCAATGTCAAATCTAACGACGTATTCGTCTGCGACGGAAGCGTTGATTCTTTGACCTGGTCAAGCGAGAAAACCAGCGGCTGCCGTACCCGACTTTTGCGGTATTCGGAACGCACGTAGAAAAAGATCCGAAATAACCAAGCACGGCAGTTTGTGCCCGGCTCAAATTTATCGAATGAGCGCCATGCCCGAAGGTATGTCTCTTGAACTAAATCGTCGGCCGTTTCGCGGTCTTCGCAAACTCTGAGCGCAACGCGCCTCAACTCATGAAAGTGCGCTAACGCCAATCGATCAAAGTCTTCCTTTCGGCTTTCCGACATTTTGTTGTGCTACAAGTATATGGTCATAGGCTATGATTTATTCCCCCGAAAGTGAGAGTCGTCGCACGAGAATACGATTCTGTGCGGTCGATTGTCAGATTGAACTCACGAATTTCACCCGGTCGAGAGGACCAGGGTCCTAGTAGGAAATGCCTTTCTGTTACTAAACCTGAGTATTGAGTTGAAAGGCTGGGTCGCCATAGTTCCAAAGGTGTATAGAATGGAGTTGCTACACTCAATCTAACACCCGGAGGACGACCCATTTGCCTTCCATCATAGACCAGATGACCGAAATCTACTGCTTTGTCGATGACTTCCTTAAGGCCCACACCGGGCCGGCCAACTGGCGCTGTCCGCCCAACGCCGCGCCAACCTCCTCGGATTCGGAAGTCATCACCATCGGCCCGATGCAAAGCTTTCTCGGCGTCGCCTC
>DATENS010000199.1:0-2985 GCA_035274925.1 Pyrinomonadaceae bacterium
GGAAATAAAACGTTACGCTGAAGAGCTCGAGATGCGCGTGGACGAGCGTACCGCCGAGCTCATCGAAACGCACAAACGGCTCGTAACTCAGGAACGCATCGCTGCCCTCGGACGCGCAGCCGCGCAGGTAGCTCACGAAGTGAAGAATCCGCTCGCCGGGTTGCTGCTTTACTCAATGCACTTAAAAAGCAGAGCCGCTAACTTTTCGGAAGGCGAGGCTTATCTCGTCGATAAGATCGTCGAGACTATCAATCATCTCATCAGCAGGGTCGAACAGATCCTCGGATTTGCTCGCCCGGTCAATCTCACCCTGAGCTCGCGAAATTTCAACCAGATTATCAACGACATCCTCGAGCTATTGCGGCCGCAGTTAACAGCAAACAAAGTTGAAGTGCGTCTCTCGATGGACCAGGCAGTTTACGCCATGATGGACGAAGCCTCCATGCGCGGGGCTTTGATGAATCTCATACTAAATGCCATCGAGGCCATGCGGCAGGGCGGCGCCCTAAGTATCACCATCGACCAGACTGATGAGACGGTTCGAATCGAAATCGTTGATACGGGTTCGGGAATCGCCGAGGAGGAAGCAAAAAAGATCTTCGAGCCTTTCTATACAACGAAGGAGCAGGGCCTCGGTCTCGGAATGCCTTACTCCAAAAAGATCATAGATCAGCACGGCGGCACCATTTCTCTTGATAGCCAGCCAGGCGAGGGCACGAGGATCAGCATCGCGCTACCGGCAGGAAAGAAGGAGGGTGACGATGCGTCCTAAGACCCGCATTCTCGTGATTGACGACGAGCAAAGCGTCACGGATGCGCTGCGCTTTATCTTGACCGATTCGGGCCATCACGTAGACGCAGCCCAAAACGGCGCCGAAGCGAAGGCGTTGCTCAAAGGCTCTCCTTACGATCTGGTTTTCACCGACCTGCGACTCCCTGACGCTAACGGCATAGAGTTGCTGACCCTTATTAAGAGCGACACGCCCGACACCGAAGTCATTGTAATGACCGCCCACGGCTCGCTCGAGATCACTATCGACGCGATTAAGAACGGCGCTTTCTACTACATCGAAAAGCCTTTCACGCCTCATCAAGTGACGACGCTGATTGAGCGCGCGTTGCAGTTCGAGGCTATCAAACGCGAGAACCGTAGCCTGAAAAGTGCGCTGCCCGATGCCGACGATTTCGGGATCATCGGTCGTGATCCGAAGATGCGGCAAATCCACACCGTCATCCGCACTGCAGCGCCGTCTGAAGCCTCGGTATTAATAGAAGGCGAATCTGGAACGGGTAAAGAGTTGATCGCGGCGGCCTTTCACTTTCAGAGTCCGCGCGCGGAATTTCCTCTTACGCGCATCAACTGCGCGGCAATCCCACAGGACCTCCTCGAATCCGAGTTGTTCGGCTATCGAAAAGGCGCGTTCACTGGAGCCGATCGCGACAAACGTGGACTGATCGAAGCGACAGCCGGCGGCACGTTGCTCCTCGATGAGATCGCTGAGATGCCGCTTCATCTCCAAACCAAGTTATTGCGCGTGCTGCAAGAGCGACAACTCCGTCGACTCGGCGACGAACAGGAGATCAGCGTGGATTTCCGTCTGGTCTCGTCGACCAATCGCGATACAGCAGAGATGATTCGCGAGGGCGCGCTCCGCAAGGATCTCTACTTTCGCATCAGCACGATCAAGGTCAAACCACCCCCGTTGCGTGAACGACTCGATGACGTGCCGCTGCTTGCGAACCGCTTCCTCGAGCATTACGCGGACAAGTACAAGAAGCGCATTCGCGAGATCTCGACACCGGCGTTTGCGTTGTTGATGCGTTACGACTGGCCCGGGAACGTACGCGAACTCGAGAGCGTCATCGAGCACGCCGTGCTCTTTGCAACCGAAGATAAGTTGACGCCCGAGTCTTTACCGGAGCACCTTCACAGCGCCCCGCAAGGCGAGTTCCGCTGCGTTATCCCGCCGTATTTCACGATGGAACAGATCGAACGCGAAGCCATTGCGCAAACGCTCGAACGCACCGGAGGCAACATCAAAAGGACCGCCGAGATCCTCAAGTACCACCGCCCACGCCTGTATCGAAAAATGAAAACCTTCGGCCTACGCGGCGGCAGCGACACCGAATAAAACGTGTTCCGTGGTGGAACATTCTCACCTCATGCAACCCAAGTTGGAACACTCAAAATAGCCACAAAAAGGCACAAAAGGCACAAAAAGTTCAGAGAAATCATTTTGTGCCTTTTGTGCTTTTTTGTGGCTTCATATTTGCTCAAGCTCACGCGTTCTTAGATGAACTCCGATGAAGCCTCGCCACCAGTAGGTCCGCGCGGCCCGCCGAAAACAAACTCAAGATACAGTTTCTATTATTGAGGGAAAATTCTATGAATATCAGAAACGCCTGGCGGCACTCGCAGGCAATCGTCTCGTCCTGCTGCGCCGCGCTTGTCGTGCTGATCGCCGCGTCGGGCGCGCACGCTCAAACGTGCGAGCGGACGGTAAAGGCTGATGTGGTCGCGTTGGACCAGGCCTTAATTTACAACCGTCTTGGTGCTATCAATCCGGCCGGTATGATCTACGCACTGAAGCGCGATGTTGTCGCCATTGATCCTGCGAAGGGTTTAGTTCCCGGTAACGTGCAACTGCGTCCCGGCAAACGCCCGCGTCCAATCGCATTGCGCATGAACGTTGGAGATTGTCTCCAAATCAACTTTACAAATCTTTTGGCGCCAGATCCGGCGGACGTCAATTCATTCGCTGCCAACAATGCGCCTGCCACACGCACGGCTTCAGCGCACATCATGGGCCTGAACCTCGTCGGCACGATTGCTTCTGACGGCTCAAACGTCGGACAGAACCCGGGCAGTCTTGTTAACCCCGGCGCGTCGACCACTTACACCTACATTGCGCAACGCGAAGGCAATCACCTGATTTATTCAACCGCCGCAACGACTGGCGGTGAAGGCGATGGTGGCTCGCTGGC
>DATENS010000200.1:0-4823 GCA_035274925.1 Pyrinomonadaceae bacterium
CAATGCCTGCGTTATTGACAAGCACGTCCAGGCGTCCAAATTGTTTTTCCAGAACGTCTGCGAGTCGTTCAATCATGGGGCCGTCAGTAACGTCAAGCGTTTGGAAGAAAACCGGCAGTCCTTCTCGTATTAATTTGTCGACGGCTGCTGCGCCAAGGTCTGCGTCTCTGGCCGTAAGACAAACTCGAACGCCACGACGCGCAAGTTGGCGAGAAATTTCGAAACCGATTCCTCTGTTTGCGCCGGTGACCACGGCAACAATCTCGTTTGCCGGAAGCATGATCTCAACTTAGCTCAAATCGAATTCATTTTGAAGTGCCGGTGGTTGCGGCAGCTTTGCCACACTGAAAGTATGAAGAACATAAACGACGTGGAGAGCGCGATCAGCTCGTATGAAAAGGCTGTGGTAGATGCCTTGCCAAACAGCGGCCCTGCGATCGAAACAACGAACGCAGAAGCGAGGTTGAGAGAAATACTGCTGGCGAGAGATGAAATTGTCCGCGCATTAGCAGCGGAGCCCAAGATTAGCTCCGACGATCTAAACCGCATCACCCAGACGGATCGGAAGTTGAAGCAGGATTTTAAAAAGATCCTGCCGCTTGTTCCTTCAACTACTTTCCAGGATTGGCGAGAAGTAATTCAGCCGCCAGAGACTCACTGGTGGTGGTATCTCGACGCCAGAGATAAAACTCCCAAGCCTATTCCAACCTGGGCTGTCCTGGCTGTGATCTTCACGATCATCACCATCAGCCTCATCTTTGATACGACCAGCCGGATATTAGGCGGACAGCTCGACTTTATTAAAGTGTTCGGCACCCTGGTCCAGGTCGCGGTCGCGTTGGCTGGAGCCGGCGCTCTGACCGAGCTCGGTCGTAAGTGGATGCTGAATTTCGTCGCTCGAACCGGATTCAGAGTGGAATCGGTCAACGCCTGGAGAACTCTCTTTGCACTGGGCGCCTTAACGTTGGCGTTGTTGATGTGGTTCATCCTGCCTCCGATTGCGGCTTTGTTCTACAACAATCGCGGGAACGTTCTTCACCAGGCAGGCCTGAGCGCCAAAGCGGCCGAGAGTTATCAACGAGCTATAGCACTCAACCCAGAGTATGTTGACGTGCATTACAACCTCGCGCTGGCGTATGAGGATATGGGTGACTATGACAAGGCGTTGGAAGGTTACCAACGTGCGATCAGCCTCGACCGGAAATATTACCGCGCCTACAATAACCTCGCTCGCCTTTACATCTTAAGAAAGAAGGATTATGCGAGCGCGCTAAATTACCTGAAGACCGAGTTGGATCTTAACCCTGAGCCGCAGGCCGTAAGGTACACGCTTCACAAGAATCGCGGCTGGGCCAATTGGGGTCTGCAAGATTACGACCAGGCTGAGCAGTCGCTGAGAGAGGCAATTCAGCTTGCCGGCGATCCTCGCCAGACGCGCCAGGGTGTGGCCGCGCATTGTCTTTTGGCGCAGGTCTTGAAAGCAAGATCCGTCAGCGGCCCCGAGCTTCTCAGTGAGTGCGAAGCGTGTGTGGCGTTCGCTGCCGACCCTGATAGTCGCGACATTATCGAGGCAACATGGCTCAATTTCGCTCAACAGTGCATGCGTGAAGGGAAGTAATAATGAAGCGAATAGCTGCTGTAATTCTCACGTCGATCCTGATAGTGACGCATACCGGCGCGACATCTTTGTATGACGGTCCGGATGGAGTGCTCGAAACTGTGCGGGGGCAAGTAAGTTTGAAACGCAGGGGTTGGCAAAACTACAGTTCAGTTTCCGAAGGCGCTCCGGTCAACCGTGGAGATCTGTTGCGCGTCGGGCCGAATTCGTCAGCAGTGATCCGTTGTGCCGATGGTTCGCGTAGACCGATCCCCATCGGAGACAATGGCGTGCCGTGTTCCGCCGCAACCGGCGCCCGCCCGAGCTTTCTAACAGTTGTTTTCAACACGATCTTTAGAGGGATCAGTTTGGTTGGAGCAACGCGCGGCAACAAGCCGAGTGGTGTTCCGATTGTCATATCCCCGCGTCAAACCAAGCTGCTGAGAAGCAACCCTGTGTTGCGCTGGACGGCGGTGACAGCGCCTTCGCCTCCTACATACCGCGTCAGCGTCAAGTCGGGAATAACGGAGCTCTGGTCAGAAGAGGTTACAGGGAGAACTGAAGTCGTTTACTCGGGTAGAGGGTCGCAGGCGTTGAGGCCCGGAGAATCGTATCGTCTGGTCGTCTCAATTAAGGGCTGTCAGCCGGTGACACCCGGTGATTGCAGTTCAGATAAAGAGGAAGGAGTGGACCGGGCGTTCACTATTCTGAAGAGTGAGGAGGCGAGACAAGTCCAGGACGCTGTTGCCGCGATCCGCGCGCTTCACTTGAAGGAAGATCTCACTCAACTACTTATTGCCAAATACTACGCCGGCGAAGGATTACTGGCTGAGGCCGTCTCAATGCTTGAAGCACTTAGTGGCACCACGACGCTGCCCGGAGCACAACAGTCGTTGGGAGACGCATACCTCTCGATGGGATTTGTTCGTCTGGCGGAAGAGCGTTATCGCGGTGCGTTGCGGCTCGCTGAAAACGCGAATGACATCGAGAGCCAGGCGATTGCGCACACAGCGCTCGGCGGAGTTTTTCTCCAGATAGGGAATAGTGCTGAGGCCCTGCGCAGGTTTCAGCAAGCGAAGGCATTGTATGAAAGCCTGGGCGATCAAGCGTCAGTGGAGGATCTCAACCACAGAATTTCGGACGTGCCAAGACCATGAATCTCCGAACTCAGCCTGACAAATTGATGAGGTGGACGGCGTTGCTGTGTCTACTGTTGCTCGTCGCTCCATTTTCTCCGGCAGTGCACTCGGTGCACAGCGAGGCAGTTATACAGTTCGATGGTCAGCAGGAAAATCTACGCACCGAGCTCCAACAATACCTTAGCGCTTTGGAGGCGGCTCGCCGCGCGTCTGACCGCGCCGAGGAGCTCAACGCGCTCGTTTACGTCGCGCTCACTTACGAAAAGCTTCGTGAGCATCAGTCCGCAATTAATTATTACAACGAGGCGCTAAAGCTGCTACCGGCGATCAATGGCCGGCGCGCCGCTGTCCTGTACGGTCTGGGCGACAATTACAAGTCGCTTCGGTCCTACGCCGAGGCGCTGAACTATTTTAACGAAGCGGTTCGGATCTGGCAGGGGGAGAAAACAAGCGATATGGAGGCCCAGGCGCAGGTCGAGATAGGAGATATTTATCGACTTTTGGGTGACTTCGGTGAGGCGATGAAGCGTTTTCAGCGGGCGCGTAGTCTCTATCAGTCGGTTAATGACTCCAAAGCCGAGGCCAGTGTTCTCGCCGTTATGGGATCGGTCGCAACCACACACCGCGAGATGCTCCTTTATTACAACCAGTCGCTCCAGATTTGGGAAGGATTGCAAAGCTATGAGGATGTGGCGACCATTCTGAGTGGACTTGGAACGATCTATAGCGACTTTGATGATCGAGAGTCGCTCCGTTATCTGGAACTTGCGCGCGCAGCCTGGCACAAAGTGCCCAACGATCTCGAAGAGGCAAAGATCTTACTGGACATCGGGCTCGCACACGTGTGGCTAAACGAGACCGCTAAGGCGCTCGACAGTTACGCGGAGGCTTTGAAACTGTGGACAGCGTTGAGGGATCGTCACGGTCAGGCAGAGACGCTAACCAGGTTGGGGTGGACCTATTATTGGAGTGGAGATCAGGGTCGCGCACTGGAGAATTTAATCAGGGCGGCAGCGTTGCTTGTGGATGAGCCCGCCAAAGCCGCAGTGCCACTGGGCCATGTGGCGATCATTTATGCACGCCTCGACGAGAAGCAAAAGGCGCTCGAGACGATTCGTCAGGTGATCGCAGTGAGCAATGGACTGAACTCCTTCTATCCAGTGAAGTCGCTGTTGCTTTACGACATTGGTCTTGTGCATCACCTCACTGGTGATCGCCAAAAGGCGTTTTCCTACTGGAACCAGGAGGTCGAACTCTACCGTTTGCGCGCCGACTCGCGTGGGGAAGCCGACGCTCTTTTCACCATCGCCATGGCCTATGAGCTCGAGGGCGATTTAAAAACATCGCTTACTTATTACTTACGCTCGCTCGATGCTCGAGACAAAGTAAGAACGGCCGCCGGAGTTGAAGAGTTAAAGATCAGGCTTGCAGAGAAGTCTGCCGACGCTTACCAGCGCGCCATGTTATTGCAACTGCGTTTGGACCAGCAGAGTGTTGATGCGTTCCGGTTGAGCGAACGCGCGCGCTCGCGCACGTTTCTCGATCAAATAGGCAACGCGCGGTTGGGAGTTTCTTCAGGTGGAGATAGCCCACTGGTTCTGCGTGAGGTTACTCTGCGGCAACAGATTAGCGACCTGTCTGGTGAGCTGCAAAAGCGTGTGATGGAAAACTATGACGAGCGCGAACTCCAAACGCTCACTGAACAACTCGCCGCGCAACGCAGGGAATATGAGAGGACATTAAGGGATCTGAAACTGGAAAACCCGGCATACGCTTCGTTGCACGAAGTTGACGTCCTGGGCGCGAGCGAAGTGCGTGCGCTGCTGGAACCTGATACGACGATACTTTCGTTCATGGTGACTTCGGAAAAAACGATAGCCTTCGTGGTTGCGCGCGACAAGTACAAGGTTGTCGAGTTGAATGTTCGTGAGCAGGAATTGTTTGAAGCCGTCAATGAAGTACGTGTTGGGAACGCGGCAGCCCTGGTCCAGCTGTATACCAGGCTCATCGCGCCGCTCAGGAATGATCTTCAAACGCCCCGTGTTGGCATCATCCCACACGGCGTTCTCCACTACCTGCCTTTTTCC
>DATENS010000201.1:0-22262 GCA_035274925.1 Pyrinomonadaceae bacterium
GTGCTTCAGGCAACTCTTCGCTCAGGCATTGTTTTCTCGCTGCTCCTATTGGTGCTGGCGGGCGCGCGGGTGATCAATGGCCAGTCCATGAAGGGCTTTCAGGCGCCCAAGAAACCAATCTCGGCGGACCAACAAGTTCCCGAATCGGTGAAAGCCGCGCACGGTCAGGCGCCGCTGAACAAGTTGTACGGACACCTTCAAATTGATTCAGCAAAGGTGCGCCGCCTCCCTCCCCTGGACCCGAGCGAGCAGAAAAAAGCGGTCAGCGACAAACTGCTCCGCATCGGAATTGTACGGCCGCTGCCAATTGCGCTCGATCCGCTGACGGACAGTGCGGTCTATCCAGTTGCAGAAGGCGATGTGCATATTGCTGCGGTTGTGTCCGAGGGCGCGCTCTTTACCCGCGTCCATTTCAAAGACATGTCGTTGCCGCCGGGCGCTCGTGTTTTTGTCTATTCAATGAGCAAGCCGGACGAGTACCAGGGCCCGTACGAAGGTCGTGGACTGTCGGCTGACGGCACATTCTGGACGCCGCCGCTTTCGGGCGATGGCGTGGTTATCGAATTCGTTACGGCGCCGGGGACAAAGACCAAGGTCCAACCCTTTCAGGTTTCCGAAGTCAGCCACACTTTCAAAGAGGTCTTCCCAGAAAACGATCAAGCCGGCAGTTGTAATCTCGAAGTGCAGTCACCCTGGCTAAACGTGGCCAAGTCGGTCGGCATGCTTGATTTCATCGCGGGTGGATTCGAAGCGATTTGCACCGGGACTTTGTTGAATGACACCGCCAGCGACCAAATCCCCTATGTGCTGACCGCGAACCATTGCATCGGCACGCAAACGGAAGCTCAGTCAGTGATCGTCTTTTGGAATTACACAAGCGGCGACGACCCCACGGGAAGCACCCCGAGTACGTTTGGCGCGAACTTGCTGGCGACTGGTGCAAGCAGCGATTTTACGCTTTTGCGTTTGACGGGCACATTACCCGGCGGGCTGTTCTATTCGGGATGGGATGCAAATCCCCTCTCCTCTCCACCTGTCTCAGTCACCGGCATTCACCATCCGAATGGTTCACACCGGCGCATCTCATTTGGAGCTACAAATGGAAGTTCGGCGAGCGGCCTGCCTGGACCGCCCGCTAACTTTACCGGGGTGACGTGGAATCCGGGAGGTGGAACCACCGAAGAAGGTTCGTCGGGATCCGGAATCTGGACCGGCATACCTGACGGGGTCAATGACGTGAACGACGTCAGACTTGTTGGCACACTCAACGGGGGCAACGCTTCGTGTGCTACGCCTAACTTGAGTGATTTCTACGCCCGTTTCAGCGCTACATACCCAAACATTGCTGGGTTCCTAAACAGTTGTGTTACATCACTTAGCCCGGCCAGCCAAAATTTTGCAGCTGGCGGGGGCCCGGGCAGCATTACAGTCAACTCTCCTGTCGGATGCAGTTGGAACGCCGTCAGCGGAGCTTCGTTTATTACGATCACATCGACCTCCGCCACGACTGTGAACTTCTCAGTCGCCGCGAATAGTGGTTGGGCGCGGTCGGGAACGATCGTTGTCGGTTCGCAGGTCTTTATCGTTAATCAGGCGCGGTCGGGATCGGCGGTCTGCACACCGACGCCGATTGTTATTGGTCAAACCGTTCTTACAACTCTTGCCGCCACGGATTGCCCTCTGGGCGACGGCACAGTGCTCGACCCGTACACTTTCAATGCTTTGGCTGGACAACAAGTCGCGGTTTTAATGAACGGAAATGTTTCCATGAACGGAAATTTCGATACTTATCTCTACTTGTTGAATCCGGATGGTTCAACCCTGGCGTCAAACGACGATATCGATACTCAAGGTGGAAATCTCAATTCGCGGATACCAGTTAGTGGCTTAATCACGCTGCCCACCAGCGGAACTTATACAATTCTGGCCAATGCATTCGAGACCCCGGCTAACGGCGGCACCGGTACGTATAGTTTGCAGTTAACTGCGCCGGCGCCGACGATCCAACTCAGTCAGACAAGTTATTCGGTCAACGAGAGCTCGGCATTCGCTACGATTACTGTCACCCGGTTTGGAGATACATCTGCGCCCGCTACGGTGAAGTACGCGACCTCAGATGCTACTGATGTGAACTTCAACTGCAATCCATCAGCCGGTAGTCCGCCCGCCGGCGCGGCTTCACGCAAGTGCGATTATCACATTGCCGGTGGACGACTGCGTTTTGCGGCCGGAGAGAATTCCAAACAGATTATTCTGAGTCTGGTTAATGACGTTTATGTCGAGCCGGCAGAGTCTTTGACCATTACCCTGAGCAGTCCTATGGCAGCCACGCTGGGAACAACCAGCACCGCCACGGTCACCATTACCGACAACGACACTCCGAGTCAGGCCAATCCGATCGACAACACCGGCTTCTTTGTGAGGATGCTCTACGTCGATCTGTTAAGTCGCGAGCCGGAACCTTCTGGGCTTGCAGGGTGGGTGCACCGAATAGACTTCTGCGGCCAGCCCGGTGAACCGCCGCCGCCATGCGATCGCGTGACTGTAGGTGGAGACGGCTTCCTTCGCTCAGCCGAATTCTTCGATCGTGAGTTCTTTGTGATCCGTCTTTATCGCACGGCGCTCGGCCGCATTCTCACTTACAACGATGTGGGTGACCTGGCCTTTGTCAGTGGCTTCTTGTCAGATGCTGATTTGGAGCTGAACAAGCAGGAAGTCGTCACCGACATCATGTCGCGGTCAGAGTTCGGCGGCATGTACAACGCCCTCAACAACACACAGTACGTGGACACTTTGATTCAGACAGCCGGAGTCACATTACCTGGGGGAGTGCGAGACGGTTGGGTGAATGCCTTGAATGGCAGCACGAAGACCAGGGCGCAGGTGTTCCGGGAGTTATCAGAACGGTCCGAAGTGTCAGCGAAGTACCTGCACGAAGCGCAGGTGGTCTCATGTTATTACGGCTTCTTCACGCGAAATCCGGACGGAGCGTACTTCAACTTCCTGGACCGGCTGGATCGGGGCGAGATCAATCTCGGCGATCTGGCGAATGCTTTTATCAATGCGGCGGAGTACCGGCAGCGGTTTGGACCTTAAGCCACTTCAAGCTTAAGCTTGTCGTACCCACTCGACCGTCGCGCGAAATCCTTGCTCAAAGTTAAAGCGCGGCTGCCACCCCAGCTGCTCGGCAATTTTTGAGTTGTCGGCTATCCACACATTCGTATCCCACCCGCGCGCCGGAAATGTCTGCCACTCGGGTTCGACAGTAAGATTCAGCACGCGTCGCGCCACTTCGACAGCTTCACGCAAAGTCGTCTGCACTCCGGTACCAACGTTGTAGATCGCTCCGCTCTCTCGCGGTGGCGTGGACGCCGTCACCAGATACGCATCGACAACATCATCCACAAATACAAAATCTCGCGCTGTGTCAGGGTTCGCCAGTGTGGGAAGTTCGTTTCGCAATCCACAGGCGATCAGCGTCGGGACAAATCGTGAGGGCTCCTCAAAAGGACCGTAAACGGAATATAGCCTGAGCGTTTGAATGTTCACGCCATGCGAGCCGGCGACGTCCTGACAGAAACGAGTGGCCGAGACTTTGCTCACCGCGTAGTCGCTATTTGGTTCCACAGTCTCGTCTTCACGCGGCGCATGGTCCTTCCAACCGTATTCCGAAGACGACCCGGTATTGATAAAGGCTTCGAACCCAGTCTGCAAACAGGCGTTCACTAAATTCATAGTGCCGAAAACATTGGTCCGCACCATGAGTTGAGCATCTGTTTGAGACGGGTAGGAACCGTAAGTCGCCAAATGAAAGATCCAGTCGGGACGAACAAGATTGACTGCCTGTGCGGTGCTTTCGGCATCGCGCAGGTCAAGCTCATGTGCGCGGACGTCTTGGCGAATCTCGGCAATGCGCCACGGTGAGTGTTCGGGCCTGAGGAACAGATGGACCTCGTGCCCGGCGCCGATCAAACGCCGCGCGAGATTCGCGCCCACAAACCCGCTGCCTCCCGTCAGGATGACGCGTTTCATGTTCAGATGAAGTTCTGGTAGTCGAAGACTTCGAGGTAATGCCCGGCGCGGGCGCGCACCTCGTCGCGTTCCGCCTCTGAGAGCTCCAGGGCTGTCGCACGGTTTGCCTCAGGCGTCGCACTTCGGATGGTGCCCCAGGGATAGACTTCCATGAGCGTTGTCCCGTTCCATGTGGGCGTCTTGAGCGAAGGCGCTGATGAAACGCCAACCTGTTCGCAAACCTTTCCCAACGTGGCCTGCGAATCAGAAATCACGTCTTCGAAGCGAATGATATGAACGCTCTCAGGAAAATGTTCCTGGAAGAACAATGCCTGTTGCTGGTTCATGTTCCAGGCAAGCAGATAATGAGCGAGGGAAAGCGGCACGGCCCGCTTCTTTGTGTCCGCAAACGCCGACCAGGGGTTGCGAACAACGTGCACAATGTGGGCCGTGGGAAAGTCGGTAAGGATTTTCTTTGCATCGATGACGACGATGGGACTATATCCGACGTAGAACTGTTCGTGTCCGGATCGTCGATAGTCTTTCCACGCTGCGAAGGTGGCGCGAAAGAACGCCGCCACATTGTGCGCTCGCGAGCGGCCGCTTTCTGATACGTATTGCTCATAAATTTCACGCCGCTCGTCGTCCGAGAAATCAAAGGCCACGTGTCTGAATTTGCTGACACGCGGCGTGCGGGCACGCACCTTCGCTTCCTCATCGATGATCGCCTGGTAATCCTGTTGCGGCGTCGCTCCCAAATCAAAAACGGGCCAGCGATACTTGACGGGAAACATCGACGACAAATGATCGTTTACCAGTTTTGTGCCCAACTGGGATTCAAACGGGTAGACAAACATCTGCGGGTGGCCATCGAGAAAACGGTGCGTCACGTTCCCGCCGTTCTCGTACATTGCCGACAGCATTATCAGGCGAAAGTCGTCAGCCATTTCCGTCGCTCATTAATCTCTTATGAAGTGTGCTCAACCCTTGTAGTCGTACCAGGTAAGCTTCCAGTTTTGATTTTCAAACGTCCTGCCTGGAGTGTAGTGGAGCTTAATGTAATCCGAAAGCCATGGATAGACAGGTTTTTCGGTTTTGTATTCTATCAACCAGCCTCCGGTACGAACGCGGCTGGTGAACCGATCCAAATACGTTGCGCGCCGCTTATCGTCCAGCGGAACAAATGCATATAGATGAATGGGAAGCCACGACTTGTATGACTTGAACAATTGCTGTGTGCCATTTCGCTGATAAGTCCAGCCGGACAAGATTGGCAATTCGCCGCGGCCCGTGTAAACCATCGGGTCGTTAGGCTCAACCTGCGACGAGTTCAAAAGATTGTCGAGTTCCGGGTCAGCATTGGGCACGAGTTGCTCGATTCCAAGAAAGGCTCCCTGCGGCGCATTAAGGTAAGCGGTCAGGGCCGGTTTGTTGGCGAAGATCGCGACCATCGTAATCGTCAAAACCGGTACGAGACTAGACCTTACCAACGTTGGCCAAAAGGATTGCAGCCGCTCGCGCATGAGCAAATACAAAATCAGGCCAATCGTACCGACAAACATGGGCCCGAGATTATGAGCATTGTTCGGATGGCTGCGAGAAACGAAATAACTGCCGGTGGCCCAGAGCCCGGCGGCGGTTCCCACCAGAAGCGGGAGAGTATTGTTTCCCTCGTTTCTGCGCCACATGTAAACGGCGGTCGTCACCAGCGCACAGAAAACCAGAATGAGGACCCAAACCTCGCCGCCGGGATTAATCGGCAACGCTTTGAAGCCGCCACCGTATGCGCGGGCATATTCAACATACGACTGCCAATCGGGCCCGTGGCCAAGTCGAACCCAGTAATACGCTGAGATAAGAAGCGTGGCGCCGATGAGCAACGCCGCCGGCAGCAACCACCATTTCAGACATAGGATCAAACGGCCGCGAACATCTCTGCCTGTGATGTCCGATCTCACCCCCAGGCGCCATGTGAGCACAGCGAAGGTGGGCAGCCAGATCGCCGAGCAGTAGACCGCACTTTCGACAGACCACAACACGCCGATTAGCCAAACCACACAACCAATCAAGAGTCCGCGGCGGCTCGGCCGTTGGTAAAAACGATATTGCCAAAAAAGAATCGCGACCAATACGAAACTCCAGAAGAAGCGCAGGCCTCCGATGTTCGGAAGATGATTGGGTCCTAAAAAATATGGCGTCAGGCCCGATCTGAAAAACACGGCTGCCAGCGTAATCGCGAGCGCAAAACACAAATTGAGGAATCCTGACCTGAGAGATCGAAAAAGGAAAAACAACATCACGGCGATAAGAAAGTTGAGGACCGAGTTGACGATGAAGAATGACTGCCAGGTTGTCTTGGTAGGAATCCACGCCAAAGTGAAGATGGACAGGAACCCATAATGCGACGGTACGTCCCACAGCAGCCACCCGCCCTGCCTAACAGACTCGGCAACGCCGGTGTAGGTTATCGTGTGAAACATCTCGCCTTCACCGAATATCCCATCCGTCCTTACCGAGACAAAGGCGATGATGAGCACAGCAAGCAAACTGCCGATGAGTTCGAGTGGGTCGCGCTGCCCTTCGGAAGGAGCGGACTTGAGATCGTAAACGCTCACCAGGACAAGTAGTAAGGCAATTATGAAAACCAGCACCGATAAACTCGAGCCGAGCACCAAGGCGTCGGCGCCGGTCCACCAGATGTACTTGGAAGCTATTCCCCAACTTGTCAGAATCACGAAGAAGACAATTGCCAACTGTACGAGCCCGACGCTGAGAAGGCGGCTCGAGACTGCATTTCGCTGACGATATCCCCATGCGATCGCGGTGTGCACCAGAGCGACGATCACGATGAATCTAAGAAAAGGCACTCGCAGTGCAAGGATCGGCGCCAGAAGACAAAAGGCCGCCAGCGCCCACTTTATGAATCGAGTTTTTGGATACCTATCCGAAAGCAGAACCAGCAGTAGCAAGATGGGAAACAGCGTTCCCAGCAACAGGTAGGCAGTCCAGTCGAACTTCTCGCCGTTAAGCCGAGACATCCAGACACCAAAAATAATCAGCGCCGCAAGACCCGTAACCCACAACGGCTCCAGCGTGGCGAGAACTGACTTATCTGACTGTGAAGGCTGAGGGTCCAGAACTGGTGCTCCCTTTTGATCAGGTTACGCTTACGAAAAACTGTAAAAGAGTTGCTGGGCTCGTGCCGAAGCGGCGGCGCTTCCGGTTTGCGCAAACGGCAAGTCCGAAGCGAAGCTTTCATCAATTAACTCGGCCGCGAATATTTGGTTTCCGCCAGGCCAAATTATGCTGCCCAGTAATTCACCGGTGCGAATATCGACGGCGTGAACACCACACTCGCTTCTGTCTACATCCAGTCCGGGCGCGTATTGGCGGAAGCGCGGGATCACTCTCGAAGTGGCCACGAAAGCAACGCCTTTGTGGAAACAAAGTCCGCGGGTCCAGCCTGACAGGCGCGTGACAACATCGAACCCGGAACCGTTGACGACGCAGAGCTCGCCGTACCCACTGTTGTCGACCCACAAACGCTTTCGATGAATGCGTGCCGAATGTGGACGTGTCAGTCCCCTGACGACTGGTTCACGCGTCGCGCCAGAGAAGATCACGCCAAGCTTGTCGACGGGAAACTTTTGATGACCCGGGCGCAGGGCTAAAGGTTTTTCAGCCGACGCAGTAAAGAAAGATTTTCGTAACGTGGGCCCGGCGGCAATCGAGTTGAGCTGCAGATAGTTCTGATCGAATAGTGGATTGCGCCTGGTTTCAATTGCTCGTGGCCACCACACACGTTCCGATCGCCCGTCACCCAATACTCTGATGATGGCGTTTTCGCCAACCGCGGTCGCGCACAATTGGCTCCCGACGAACGCCAGATCGTGCAGATAAAGCCGGCCCGGCAGAAATCGCGATCGAACCGGAACCAGTGTCTTCTGAACCTTGGCTGATGTCCCCTCGGGCCCGGCGATGGGAATCAAGTCCAGAATCTGATTAGGATTTCGTGTGCTGGCTACGTGAACAACTTTCCGGCGTTTGTCGATAGCGAGCCCGGAAGGATGCGGCAACGGCAAAAAAGAAATCACCGGTCCCTTCGCGCCCGCCCGCATTGCAATCACGAGGTGTTCGTATTCCCTCGTGACCAGAAGCGTCTTCCGGCTCTCCTTAATAATGTCCCACCAGTCCCCTCGCGTTTTGGCTTTCATCAGGCGCGGATCGATGGCGTTGGCGCCCGGCCACTGACTAACGACCTGAGCGGGGTCTCGCCATTCCGCATCCGCGCGCGCCCACTCGTCGTTTGTCTTGCGGTGCTGCCTCATGCGCGGTCCTTTCGCAGGCTACGCCACATCTGAAACGCGCCCCAGTACATTTTCCAGGCGGATCGATAGTTTGTAGTCGAACTGCCGCCATGCCGCTTGTTCGAAAAGGTCGGCACTTCGATTAAAGGATAGTCTTCACGGCGGCAGATGATGTTGAACTCTGCGTCAATCAAGTCATCATCCCGGGTGAGGGCAAGCAGCCGGCTGAACGAACGGGGAAAGATTTTGGGCGTGCCATTAATGTCCCACGCGGAAAGATCAAATAACGAGCGGCACTCGAGGTTGTAAAGCAGTGACCCTAATCGCCGCCGCCAGCTCTCGCGAATTTTCCGATTGCTTTTGATAACTGCGCCGGGATGCGCCAGAGCATAGGTCAACATTGAGGTCAGGCCTTCCGCCGTCGTGCGTGAAAGATTCGTGTAGCAAAGAAAATCGCCGCGGGCGTGTTGCAAGCCCAGCTTGACCGCCCGTCCCCACCCAGCTTCTTTCGTATCATGCACCCGAACGGTGTCGTGCGTTCTGGCGAGCGCGGCGCACACCTCCTGTGAATTATCCTTACAGCCGTTCGTGACCAGAATAATCTCATGCTGAGCGGGAAAATCTTTGAGCGCTTCCAGGTAAGATTCAACGATGAGGGCCACGCGCTCGCCCTCGTTGTAAACGGGAAGCACGATCGAGATCAGCGGGGCATTCACCGAACGACCTCGCGCGATCGGGCGTTGGTATTAATAGCGGCAAGCGCCGCTTCGACAATCGCTTCACTCGATAACCCGTGACGGTGTTCCAGGTATTGCTGGCTACCGGTGACGCCGTCAGGCATTTGGCTCACGCCGCACCGAATCAAACGACAGTCGAGATTTTGCTCGGCGATTATTTCGGCCACGAGAGATCCGACACCACCAGTCACGTAATGAGATTCAACCGTCATGGCCAGATCGAATTCAGATAATGCCGAAATCAGGTCCTCTGCCGGCGCCGGATTGAGGCAGGAAATTATGACGACCCTGGTGGTGATTCCACTTCGCCGAAGTATCTCAGCCGCGTTAACGACTTCGCTCGCGATACTCCCGGCAGTAACCATGAGCAAGTCCTCGCCTTCACTGACGGTCTGTGCGCGGTCTAATTCAAAACGGCCACCCAGTCCCGGGACAATGGTCGCTTCGTCTTTGCCGATCCGATAGTAGACTGGCCCGGGCATGTCCCAGGTCGCTCGCAGTGCCGACTTTGTTTGTTGCTGATCGGCGGGCGCAATCAAAGTCAGGCCCGGCTGAAGCCTCATCAGTCCCAAATCTTCGAGAGCAAAGTGAGTCACGCCTGCATTGCCGTATTCAAAGCCGCCCCCGATACCGACAAGCCGCACCGGCAGGTGGTGATGGACGGGACCATTGCGAATGAATTCATAAGGCCGCATCGAAATGAACGTCGAGATTGAATAGACAAAAGGCAGGAACCCGTCTTCGGCCAGGCCGGTCGCGACGCCCACCATGTTCTGCTCGGCGACACCCATGTTTAAGAAGCGATCCGGGAATCTTTCTGAGAATTCCTCAACTGCCAGGAATCCGAGATCTCCCGTCAAAAGGAAAATGCGCGGGTCGCTGCCGGCTAGTTCGGCGAGTGTCCTGATAAACGCTTTTCTCACAGTGTTCGGTCGACCTCAGTCATTGCCTGCACATACTCAGCCTCGGACATCGGCAGATAGTGCCGTTTGATTTGCTGCTCCATAAACGAAACGCCTTTGCCGAAAACAGTGCGCGCAATCAAAACATGCGGGGCGCCGGATGCGATGTCAAGATTTTCGATGGTCGCTAAAATCTCATCGCGATCGTGTCCGTCAACGGCGTGCGCATCCCAACCAAAGGTTTGCCATCGCTCTTTCATATTCGGAAGCGCCAGCACCTGCTCAGTGTAGCCCAGCGCCTGCTGTCCATTTAGATCGATGATCGCCACCAGATTCGACAGTTTGTGATGCGCAGCAAACATGACTGTCTCCCAAAGCGAGCCTTCGTTGCACTCGGCATCGCTAACCAGAACAAATACTCGCCGTTGAGAGTTTTGCAGACGAGCGGCCAGCGCCAATCCGGCGCCCACCGCCAGGCCATGGCCAAGCGAGCCGGTGGAAAAATCGACTCCCGGAAGGCATCTCTCCGGATGAACGCCAAGTGTGGTTCCGTCGGTGCAGAAAGTATCGAGCGCGCTTTCCGACAACCTGCCGTTGAGAAACAGCGCCGCGTACACGGCCAACGCAGCATGGCCTTTCGACAGAATAAAGCGGTCGCGCTCGCGATCCTCCGGATCGGAAATTCGCAGGACTTTTTCATAGAGCACTGCGATCAGATCGGCCACCGACAGCGCTGAGCCGATATGTCCGACATGCGCTCGCCGGGATTGCTCGAGAATGATCTGCCTGATTCGGCGGGATGAAACCTGGCCTGCTCGATCCTGAAGAGTCATGGGCTGAACTATAAGAAGGAAGCCGGGAATCGGCAAGCAAAGGAAATCCGCTCTTTTGATTGACAAAAAAAGCCGGCCTTCAATGAAAGCCGGCTTTTAATCGTTTGCTCGATCCTGCGGACTAGAATCGATCGCGATACTCAACTGAGTTGAGAAAACCATTAATCATCGTCCGGTAGTCGCCGGTGCGGTTCATGGTATCAATCCAATTGAGATAAAGGATATCCGGATCGCGCCGCAGGTAACCATGATACTGGTTCACGACGAAAGCCTCGTTGTAATACTTATCATAGACTTCAGTCGATTCAGTTATGGCCCTGAGCACCTGTGCGCGCGTTTTGGTTCCCGCGGTCAAGTCGTTAATCAACTGTTGTCGGGCGGCCGCCTGCAAGGTCACGCCGGCGCTGCTCAAAAGCGCATCGACAAAGGCTGCCGGCGCGGTAGTCGAACCGTATGCGGCGACAAAGTCTGCTCGCGCTACAAAATCATTGGCGAAGGCTGCGCGTGCGGCCTCGAGCTCAGCATCAGTCAGGAATCCGCTGACGCGTTTCGCATCGGGAACGAACTCCAGGTACTTGGGCAGTCGATGAAAGGCTACGGAATAGAAACGATAAGCCCAATACCGTCGACCCTGATATTCAGGTGACCGGAAGAACGCTGACGACACTTCAATGCGATCACAGAACTGACCCTGCGAATCCTGGCCACTTGGAGGACAGGTACTCAGACGATTCATCCAGCCCTGAAAACCGGCCGGCTCAGGCATGCGCGCCAGAAAATCCACGTAATGCTGCTGGATCATGAAATCATTGTCGTCAATCGTAATGCGCTGATTGGTGCCCGGGCGCAAACGCAACGGTTTGACCTTCAGATCGCCGTAATAGAGATCTGACGGGAGGTTCGGATCCTCAGTCACAATTCTTAATGTGGGTGTACCTTGTCCAAAAGCGGTCGTCGCCAACAACGCCACTAATGAAATCATCATCAGGAACTTCATCATCTTGCTCCTACTCAATTCAAAGGAACGCTTCATCGAGGAAGGGCTGCTGTCTGGGATCCTTTCATTACTCGAGGCAAACCGTAGTTTAGGCAGCCGATTGCCTAACTGTCAACCTAATATTGGACGCGCGCGCCGTCAAAAAGACCGAGAAATTACGGCCTTTCTCTCAAAAAAACCGGCCTGAGGCTAACCCGCCCAATACGACTGCGCAAAAAGGGCCGCATGCATGAATAGCAGCGCCGCAAAAGCGCCGATAACTCCGATGCCTAAAGCGACTCGCTTTTGAAAAATGTGGCCAAGAATGATGAAGATTGGAAAAACCATCAGCAAATATCTTGTGAAAGCGGCAAAGCCCAGGTTGCCACTGAACATCACGTAGGGCAGCAGCAAACTACCAAAAGTGAAGAGGGCATACGAGGCCGGCAATCTCTTCCTGAAGAATATGAAGAGCAGGACAGAAACCAGGAAAACCCACGGAGCAAGCGTCTCAGGCAGAGGACCATCCCTCCAGATATCGAGCAGGTGCCGGAACGGCTGCAGAGTAATTACCTCGAAAAACTGCCGCCAACTTGCCGGTCCTTGCCAGGCCCGCCGGGCAGTAACAAAAGCCAGCGGGTGACCGAAAGCCACCCCAAGGTAAATCATGTGAAGCCAAAGTCCTGATGTCGCCAGCAAGAGGCATGGAATCCCCGTCTTCAGCAGACCGCGCAGGTCCTTTGCATAAGAGCGCCACAGCTCGAAAAGAAACGGCAGCAGCAACACAATCGCGTGGGGCCGGGTTGCCAGCGCCAGACTGGTAAAAACTGCGGCGAGAAAGTATCGCCGCCTCTTCAGCATCAGAAACATGCCGACAGTCACCAAGAAGGCCAGCGACTCAGCATAGCCTGCGGTGAAGAAAATGGCGCCAGGAAAAAAACACAGAGCGGCGACCGCGTAGATCGCCACGGCGTCACCAAATTCCTCGCGGACCAACTTGAAGAACAGGGGAATGGCGATCAGCGTCAGCAGGTTGGCAACTACGATCAGAGCAATGCCATTTGGAATATGGAAGACGAACGCCACCGCTTTGCAGACCATCGGATACAACGGTTGAAACCCTACGGACTGCTGAATCGAATCGTCGCCGTTGTAGCTGTATCCCTGATTTACGATTTGCAGATACCAGCCGGCATCCCAGCGGAGCAGATATTGATACCAAGGCAGATTAACTTCCCCTGCTGACAGAGGACTCGGCGCCAGAAATCTCGCCGAGAAAATTATTCCCAGGATTACCACCAGCCGAGAGGAAATCAGAAGAATGAGAACGCGCAAGTAAGTTCTCAAGCTTGAGTCTGATTGGCGCAATCCTAAATTCATTTTCAGATTTCGTGGAGTTGGCTAGTCACGATGATTGGCGTTTTTTCTTTTCCGAAAAACGGGCACCAAAACAAAACCGCAAATCACCATTCCTGATGCCGCACTGAGTAAGACGCCGAGATAGAAGAGGCGCGGGCGGTATTCGAATCTCACCAGGTGCTTTCCCGCTGGGACCACCACACCGCGAAAGGCATAGTTCGCGCGATGTAATTTCGCCGGCTGCCCATCAACTGAAACTTGCCACCCAGGGTAGTAACTGTCGCTGGTTACGAGAAACGCCGCCGCGGCTGAATCTGTTTGCACTTCCATAGCGCGATCCGTTAGCTGAACGATCTGCGCGGACGCAGGAGAATCGGTTGCCGCCGTGCCCACGTCCACCGGCTCCTCAACCAGCGCGGTGCGATACGGATCGAAGAATCGGCCGTCTGCGTAGCGAGACGTCTTTATGGTCGTGAGCATTTGTTCGGAATCGAGGACTAGCGTTTCGCGCGCCAACCACGCACGCGGTAGAGCGCGAACGTTTTCAAAAACTCTTGCGTCTGCCGTTTCCTTAACGCGGCGCCAGTGGTTGCTGTAGACCTGCACCGGATCAATGACTGTCGAAGTGCGACTCGTGTTATCGAAGACAGTGATCTTTTCAATCGAGAGGGCTTCCGCCTGGCCGGTCCAGACCAGTTCGAGCCGCGTGACTTCCCTAACCTGACTAAGATTCAGTCGGGTTACATAGAAATGACCTGAGCAGCTTTCCGCATTCATCGCAGCCGGAAAACTGCTGAAGATTTCCGCCGGTTTATGTTTCATCCCCGGCTTGACCGTGCTGCAGTCGTACGCCCACTCGGCCGTATCCCGTCCGGCGAGCAGGCTTTGAACTTCGTTGCGGCCATCGGGGCCGGTGACCGAGACTCGCGCGACCTCAGTGCCATCCGGTATGCTGACTGAGCACGCCAGCCGGCTGACAATTCCCACCATCGTTGCCGGCAGAGGCTTAGCGAATTCGAACTTGATCGATTTGTTTTGCGGCTGATTG
This sequence comes from Pyrinomonadaceae bacterium, assembly GCA_035274925.1. GTDB lineage: Bacteria > Acidobacteriota > Blastocatellia > Pyrinomonadales > Pyrinomonadaceae > UBA11740. Next base: position 14,174 of record DATENS010000201.1, read on the forward strand.
CAACCACCTGCCAGCCACAAACTTATCTCCTCGGTGCTCCACTCAACACCCTGTCTATCTTTGGTGGTCGCGGCGCGAGGCAGAACGACATAGCGAGTCGCGGCCAGATTCAGCGATTGATTATTCAATTCCTTCCACGACGGATCGAGACTTCCGTCGGGCCGCATCGATAACAGCGAACTCATGCGAGACAGGCTGAGCGGACTGTAGATAGTTGCGCTGGGTATGTTCCACAGCTTCGTTGCATTGGGAGGCAACTCCGAAGGTTGTCCCTCTGAGCCCCTCACCGCCGCCATCCGCTGCTGCTGTTCACGCAAGAGTTTTCCGTACTCCGCCGCCACAGTGGGCTCGCTCAAAATACTTTGGGCTGGAGAAGAAAAGCGCCAGCTAAAGAACCAGCCAAAGCTCGCCAGGTCAACAATCAGAATTGAGATTAGTAGTATGCGCCTCGCGAAAGAATCCGGCCGGGCCTGCCACAGAAACAGCACCGTTGCGGCTGCAAGAAAAACCAGGATTGGGATTCCGATTGCCGGATTTGCCCACGGGCGCAGGTTCAGATTTGTGCCGCCTCTTTCCGTCGCGAGCTGGCGCACCCGGGCCGACGACAGCAGGAGCAGACTGACCGCCATCATTGCTCCGGTCGCTGCAGCTATCAACACAACCAGGCGCCGCGATACTTCCCTCTTCACAATCGCCTGAACTCCCAATCCCGCCAGTACACTGAGGGCTAGCGAGATCTCAAACAGGTGCCGAGCCGGTGCTCTGAATTGGCTGACGATTGGAAGCTTGAAGATTAGAAAGGCCAGCGGCGTTCGCTCACCCAGAGCCAGAATCAGGGCAAGACCGATCAGGCACGCCCAGAATATTCCAACGGCGTGCCTCCGATTGCGTACGAAGCCGGCAGCCGCCAGCATGAGCGGCAGCAACCCGACATATCCGGTCATCTCGATCAGATTCCAGTCGCCGAAGTATGGCGTGCCTCCGTATCGTGGTAACCCGCCCATTGCAGCCGGATAAAAAAACAACGGAAGATTTTTGTAAGGCAGCGAGTACGAGACAAAATTCAGAAACTGAAAATCGCTGCGCGTGCTCAATTGCGCCAGTTGCGCGGTCGGTAGAACCTGGATTGCCGTCAGGCCCAGACCGAGAAGGAACATGCCCGCACACGCCGCGTAGTAACGTCCGCGCCCAATGGGCGCAGTCCAACCCATCACCATCGCATAGCAGAGCGCGACAACAATTCCATAGAGTACGATCTGAAAGTGACCGGCAAGGATGCAACAGGCAATGCCCAGCGAGCCCAGCGCCAACCACCGCGCGCTGAATTTTTCGCGCAACGTGTGCAGCACCCAGATGACCAAAGGTGGCCAGGGCGCTACATGAATGATCGCCGTATGACCCAAGTGCGCGACCATGAAGCCGCACATCCCATACGTAATTCCGCTGACTAAACCGGCGACTTTGGATTTGGTTAACGCGTAGACATAACCAAAAGCAAAGCAGCTTGCCAACACATAAGCTGAGACGACGAACAAATTCCACGTGCCCGGGAAAGCTGACAAGATCATCGCGGGCGGATACCAGGCCATTACCTGCGGATCCGCTGTCGCCGGAAATCCACTCCCGATCAAATTGTCCCAAAGGACCGTTTTCGTTCGAAAGAACGGCAGGTGATACGTGAACCCGTCGCCCGGCGCCAGCAAAAACCCACGCAAGAGCACGGGAGAAAAGAAAACCGTGAAGAGCAGGACGTAGAACAGCAAGACAAAACCGCAGACTCGCCAGGGCGTCCTGATTTTCGCAATTAATGAGATCATCTGGTCATGCCAGGTGGCTGCAACGGTCCCAAGTGGAATTTCTTTTTGCGGCTTAAGCTTCGCTTTGCACCTTTGCCTGAACACTAAGGTGGATGATCGAGTCCTCGCAAAGACGCAAAAACTTACAAAAGACGCAAAGACGAAACACGACACTCACCTTAGGACAAACCTCAACCTTGAAATCGGTATTCACTCTCTCCAGAAGTCTATGGCGTTGTTACCTTGATCCAAATTTGCGGTGCATGCTCGCCAAAGTAAGTGACGCCATCCTGAACCATGCCCCAGCGAAATGGATATGATCCCGGTGCGTTCGGGGCCCTCACCGTGAAGTTAAAGGTGGCGGTCGAGCCCGCTGCCACAGTTCCCGGGACGTCGACGCGGTTCAGGCCCCAATCGTTAGTCGTGCTCAGCAGGGCGAGACGGTACCCCTCACCCGCCGTCCATGTATAGACTCCTGCATTCCGCATTGTCACACGTACCGGGTAACTCTGCCCGGCAACCATCGCATCCGGGACTGTCTGCTCGACAAATTCCGCATGATAAAAGGGCGGCACAGGTGATCCGGAAATCGCCTCTCGCTTGAGAACTATCCATCCTTCTTCTTCGAATATTTTGCGGTAACCGCGCGCCTGCTGAGCCTTAAGGTAGTAAGCAATATCCTGAAAATTGCGGAACGGAGCCGGAGCCAGGCGCTCGCCGGCAATAATGTAATCGGCATCAGGAATCACGGTAATCGGATCAAGCACAAAAATTAGCCGCCGGTGAGATAGATGGGGCACAATCGGCGCCTGCGCGGCAACCGACGCATCCGGTGGAATTAGCGCGACCGCTTTGTGTCCGATGGTGGCATTGGAGCTGAGGCGCCAATACTCGGACGAGGTCAATTGCCAGAGTGGAAATCGTGGCAGCAGGAACAAATTGATCGCCAGCATCGGACCGCACAGACCAATAATCAGATACCGGCGGTTTCCTTCTTTGACACGCCGCGTGATTCGCGCCAGGCCGTCAACCGAGGCCATCACCACCACCGGCGTGATGACGGCAGAATAGTGATAGTCCATTCCCCAGAACTGTGGTCCCTGTGAAAGGAAGCGTTCCGCGATTAGAGGAATCGCCAGGATAAAGATTGGCGAGACGAATGCCAGAAACAGAAACGGATGGAACGTGTACCAGTACGTTTGTAGTTTTGCGGCGGGTGAAAACAGAGTCTCAATCAAAAACACTGGACGTGTGACGATCGTCTTGAGCGCGCTGAAGGGATTCGATCCGAATTGGTTGTAGCTCCAGTTACGGTTGTAGCTGCTGATAGGATTAACTCGCGCCGTAATTTTCTCGGGTTCAAAGAACGGGATGAAAACCTTAAAGACCGCAAAAAACCAGATGACTCCGGCCGCCATACTTATCAATCCCTGCTTAAGCTGCCGGATAGCCAGCAGATAGATGCCGAAAAAGACTACCGTAACGGACAGGTTCTCTTTGGTGATCAGCAGCAGACCGAGGCAGACAAAATATGCGGTCCACCTTTTCTCATCAATAAAGTAAATAGCCAACGCGATCAGCGGAACAGCAAACGCGATTTCGTGAAAGTCGAATTCAACGGCTTTTTGAATCCCCCAGAATATTGAGTACGAGATCGCGATCAGATATCCGGCCAGCGGGCCGAGCCGCTTTTCCGTGAAAAGAAAAATCGGAACTGCCGCAATCGCAAACAACACGGCCTGGGCGACGAGCAAGACTTCAACCCGATCAGTAAACCAATAGAGAGGGGCCAGCAGCATCAGTATCGGGTGGAAGTGATCGCCGAGAAGATTCTCGGTCAAAAGGTTCGAGCGGACGGTGACAAATGGAGCATGAAACCGGCTGTACTGCCAGATTGCCTGATCGAAAATACCCAGATCATAGGCGCCAGAGCTGAACTGCCGATGGCGAAGAATGGCGAGCAGGGAGTACGCAATCGAAACCGTCAACACCAGCAGCCACACAAACTTTCTTCCCTTAAGGGCGACAGCGGCAACGGTGATGACCTTCATTACACGCGCGAACCTGCGGGCCTGCGGAGCGGACGTCAGCATAAAGCCTGGGGCGTTAGCCCCAGGATCAAAGAACCAAAAATGCCGAGCCCGCGAAGCGGGTGATAGCGGTCGCGCTTGTGTCAACTTGTCTTCGTCAGTCTGAGTCGTGTCGGCTTCGGTATAGCCAGTCAGGTCGCACCGGCGGCGTGCTCTTGGATTCCTGATTGATGCTGCATTGGCAGAATATGTATTGGCCGAGATCAGTAGGACGATTTCTGACGAGTGGAGCGATCTCATTCAATGGCGCAGTCGGGCTTTCGGGCTCAGGGTGAACATCGGCCGTGAACATAGTCCGGATGTTGAACCCGTTCGCGGAAAGCAAGTTGAAGAGATCCTCTGTTGTATATTCACGATTGTGTCTTCCGTACGGGCCGTAACCGGAATATGGGTCATAGACGTTCTTCCCGGCAATTACTTTAAGCACGTTTTCCAGCCGGGCCACGTTGGGCGTGGTAATCACCAAAACGCCGCCCGGGCGCAGGATTCTCTTGATTTCCGACAAGGCGTGCACCGGATCGGAAAGCAGGTGCTCGATAATCTCGCAACAAAGCACCACGTCAAAGAAATCGTTGTCGTAGGGAAAAGACTCGGTCTCGATATTAAATTGCCGGTAAGAATAGTCGATTACTTCTCCGGTCTCGCCGATCGCGACCCGCTGCATACCCCCGGTCGTCGTGCCATCAAAAAAGTTCGCCAGATGCAGGTCCGCGTCTCGGAATTTTCGCAACAGCGTAGTTGTAAAGTAAGGGTTCGCGCCCAGCTCCAGGATTCTTTGTCCTGACTTCTGCGGCACCAGACCAAGGGTGTACACAAACCGTTTGAAATCCGCGCGCACATAGCCCTTCAATTCTTCAGCCGGTGCGTCTTCGACTCGCACGGATTCGAGCAGAGTCCGCAGCGCGTCTTCGGACCAAGAGGTAGGAAGTGGCAGAGGTGGCGACTTGGCCAGGTCTTCTACGGTTGTCGCGGATGTCGCTGAACTGTCGTCCTCATCATTAAGTACATGAGAATCGCCGCGCACGACTTCTGTCGGCTGGGGACAGGATTCAATCGCCGCAATCAACAATTCGCGAATGCGATCGGGAACGTACCGTGTAATCACATAGGTCCGGCCCTTTTCGCCCATTGAATGACGCAATGAAGCGTTGTCGAGCATCTCAGTAAGGCTGGCGGCAAAACTTTCGTAATCGCGGAAGGCTTTTCCGCCGCCGCTTTGATTTAGGTGATCCACCATCACCGCTGATTCGGCATTCGCGAGGACGGGCGTCCGCTGGGCCATGGCTTCCAAAGCCACGATACTAAAACTCTCTTTGCCTGAAGACTGGAGATAAACCTGGGCTCCGGCCATCAAACTGAACTTCTCTTCGTCTTCAACAAAACCGCGATAATCGATCTCCGGGTGGTCCGGCACCGGAATGTCCGCCGTGCCCGTCAGGACCAGACGAAGCGAGGAAAGATTTTTTTCCTTGAAACGGCTGAAATATTCGAACAACGTGAGGCAGCCTTTGTTGGGATCGATCCGGCCGCAGTACAGGATGTACGGATTCGGAAGCTGTGCCGGCTCACGCGGCGCGGCGTCAATAGCCATCGCCACCACGCGCCCAGGCATTTCACCCCAAAGCACATTTCCCAGTCGTTGCTCGGCATCTGTCAGCCAAATCAGTGAGTGAGCGCGGCGGGCCGCATGCTTATAGATGGAAAGATAAGCAGGCTGTTCGTCATGAAGCGTCGGAACAAACAGGGCATGGCCTTTGGGAATTTCCAGCAGCGAAAACAAAGCGGTCGGATAAAGATAAGTCACCACGATGATGGCGCGATAATCCGACCAGTGATGACGAAGATAAGTAAGCAGCGAGCTGGAATACGGTCCTATGCGCTTCACGAGCTCTGTCTGCAACCCGATGGGCCACGGAATGTGTTTGCGGGAACCATTGGCCTCGAAACTGCTCACATGAAACCGCACAAAGTCATGGAGCGCCCGCGTGAACAGCTCGGTGCGATGCGGACTGTAACCCACATCAACATGGAAGCGGTGAACATTGATGCCCTCGCGAAGCTCTCGTCCTTCAGGCAAAACGTTCGCCCAGTAAGCCGCATCAGTCGCCGTGGTAGTCAGGACATCGACGTCATAATCATCCCTGAGCAGAGACGCGTACTGCCACGCCAGCGCCTCCGATCCGCCTACCACACTTTCGTGGCAACGCTGAACAATGATGGCGACTCTGCTCATAGATTCGGCAAAAGTGGAGAGCGTGAAAAAGCAACCGGCCTGATCGTTAAGGCCTTAACCTTCAACGTGCCCTTGCCGCCGTATTTGACTCGGAATTCAAAAGGCGGCTTAAGAGATTGGTTTTCCTCAACCACAAACATGGACTTATAGATTCCCTGATTTGCGAGGGACGGCGGCAGCGGAGAGTCGGTAATGACTCTCATTTGCGGCCAATAGATGATGTCGAAGCCGGCATCTACCACTTCAGTAGACTCGTACTCGAGCATCACTTCATAAACGCCGGACAGCAAAGTGACGTAAGGCAAATATGCCACCAGCTCGCGGCCCTCTGGTTCGGTCGCGACCCGGCTACCATCCTGAATGCTTCCTACCTTACTCGGCAACTCCATCGCCGTAAGTTTCCATGAACCTACTGCCGGCGGGAGCAACAGCATTGCGCCTATGCCGATCACCAGGCATGAAATCCAAATTGGACGAAGCAAGCGCCTGCTGCCGGCATGCCACAGCCATCCGCTCATAACCAGCACGATTCCGAGCAGGACAAACACCCAATTACCCGGATGCTTAAGGTAGTCATCGAAATTCTTAAAGGTGGGAAGATAATTTAACAGCGCCGTTCCTTCGTAGAAGCTTCTCGAAGACCAGAAGTGGAAACGCCGAGTCAACAGGAAGCCGTCAATTGGAAGCCACCGCACGGCAAACCAGATTTGAAGTAGAACGCTCGAGACGCAGATAGCGGTCAACAGCCGGGTTCTCTTCTCGAGCATCAATGAACGTACAAAGTACGCCATCGGAAAAATCCAAAGCGGCGCAACGCTCCATCCAAATCGTCCGAAAAACGAGAATCCTCCGTACCACGCAGTATGCATCGAGTTCGGCACGATGATCGAGATGTAAAGAGTCCCCAGCAATACGGCGGCGCGCCAATTTTCTCTCCACAGGATTACCAGTCCTAATAAGCCGACCAGGAAGAGCGGCTGTTGCATAAACATCCCGTGCGACTGATCCCAGTGAAGTCCGAAAAAGATCATCGCTACTTGCTTCAGTCCGAAGCTCAAACTTCCGCGGCTGTAGAAACCGAGAATGTTTCCAAATGCGATTCGGTTGTAAACGCCCAGCGCGACCAATGACAGGAGGAAAACGAGAGGCACAACAAAAAGCCAGATCTGTTTTCCTGACTGGCTGCGCGACTGCTTAAGCAGCGCGTACAAATAAGCTGCCAGCACAACCAGAGCGGGCGCAATGAACCTAAGGTGAAGCCAGGGCAGAAAACCAATTAGAACCGCCGCTAAGGAGTGCGTTAGCCACGGCCTTGAATCATCACGCTCAGACGATAGTTTCCTGAGAACTTGATATGCGATCCAGAAAACGATCATCCCGGCAGGAAGATCGGGAAAGATTTGATTGGCGGCTGCGGTAAACGGCAGCCCTATGGACAACGTCAGTGCGATCAGAACCGACCACTGCGGTGACTTGGTAATAGCGAGCAACGCTTTATAAATCAAGAACGGCCACAGAGCGGCTATTAAAGCGAGAAAGACTCGCGCCGCAGTTACGCCGAAAAGAGAATAGGGCAGTGCGATTATTAAAGGCAGACCAACACCATGGTTACTGTATTCTCCGACGAGGTGGCTGTTTAGTGCTACGGGCTCATAGAGCCTGAGCCCGAGTTTACGCTGCACGGGGTTCGTCTCGTTTTGGTAATTGTTCAAAACACGAAGGTCACGGTCCCTGGTTAAAGACTCGGCTATCAAGAGGTAGTGAGGTTCATCGCCGGTGATAATGTAAATATCCCGGTCTCGCCAGATCAGCGGAATTGCGAGATATATCAATACCGGCAAAGCCAATAGCGCCGGCAACGGAATCCTGTGAATTAACTGAGGTACACGGGGCATCAATATTCGTCGCGCAGCAACTTAGCAGGCCAACCAACCATCGCATTGGTGCGTTTTAAGGTCGCCCATTATACG
>DATENS010000202.1:0-9232 GCA_035274925.1 Pyrinomonadaceae bacterium
ACCTGCTCTGGGCGCGACGGAGGCACGTCTTCCAAAGGCTTGACGTTGGAAGGAGACGCCGGAGTTCCGCCCGCGCCGTCGGGCGTAGTCGGCGGGCTGTCCGGCGAACGCACTGCTCCCTGTTTCACATCCTGCAAGCGCAGCATGCGCTCCATTTCTGAAACCGCGAGCTGGTTCACCGGATCGTAACCAAACGCTTGTCGAAAGGCGTTATAGGCCCCCACGTAATCGCGTTGTTCGGCCATCGCGCGTCCCTGTTGCATGTACATCTGGGAAGCGTTAAAGACCGCGCGCCTATAGTGAAGCTGATATTCCGCGTTGGACGGATCCGCGGCGAGGGCCAGCGTGAACTCCTGAGCGGCTTTCTCCCACTGCTGCGCCTCCTCGTACTTCATGCCACGATTGAAGTGATCTCTTCCCTTGCGGGCAAAGGCGGTCATCGGCAACGCCAGCAGGCAGGCGACGATGATCAGCGAAACAATAGGGGTCCAGCGATTTGGCGATTTCATATTTGGTTACCTCTCGGCGAATTGGCTTCGTTTGATGCTGCGAAGCCCGCAGTTACTGCTCGTTACACGCGAACCACACCAGGTCGGTTCCGCAATGGCACAAACTCCGGGCAGTTTACCAGAAAAAAAGGCCTGTTTTAAGGGGATGGAGACCGAAGGCTCAGGAAACCCGTTAACGTTGGCCGCTAAGATTCACTTCCTCGACAAACGTGACGCGGTTGATTTCATGCAGCGTCGAAACGCCGGAAAACACTTTTTTCAAGGCCGATTCACGCAAGCTGGTGAGACCTTCGGCCTCAGCAGCGCGTCTGACTTCCGAACCGGGCCGGCGCTCGACAATCATTTCGCGGATGTTGTCGCTCAAATCCAGCAACTCGTGAATGGCGGTGCGTCCGCGATAACCGGTGTGATTGCAACTATCACAGCCGACATTGGAATAAAAAGTATGGTTGCGATGTTCTTCAGGCTGCAGCCCTGATTCGATCAGTTCCGCGTCGGCCGGACGAAAGGCGCGGCGGCAAATTGGACACAGAACGCGAACGAGTCGTTGCGCGAGCACGCAATTCAGTGACGAAACAAAGTTGTAAGGCTCAACGCCCATGTTAAGGAAACGACCGATCACGTCGATCACGTTATTCGCGTGTACGGTAGTGAACACCAGGTGGCCGGTGAGCGCAGATTGAATGGCGATCTGCGCGGTATCTTCGTCGCGAATTTCACCGACCATGATCTTATCGGGATCGTGACGCAGGATTGAACGCAATCCGCGAGCGAACGTCAGTCCCTTCTTTTCGTTGACCGGAATCTGAGTAATACCGTGTAGCTGGTATTCAACCGGATCTTCAATGGTGATGATCTTATCTTCTTCGTTTCGAATTTCATTGAGGGCGGCATACAAAGTGGTTGTTTTTCCGGATCCAGTGGGCCCGGTCACCAGCACCATGCCGTAAGGCTCAGCGATATAACGCCGGAATTTGCGCAGGTCTTCCGGATCAAAGCCGACTACATTCAGATCCAGGTTGCGGAACTCTTCGTTGATCTGTTCTTTGTCGAGAATACGAATCACCGCGTCCTCGCCGTGAACGGTAGGCATGATCGAGACACGGAAATCGACGTTGCGGCCTTTGTAGCGCACACGAAAGCGCCCGTCCTGCGGCACGCGGCGTTCGGCAATGTCCAGCTCGGACATTACCTTGATTCGCGAAATCAATGTTTGATGAAAGGCAAGATCGATCGGATCTACTTTGGCGTACAGCGCGCCGTCGATGCGGTACTTAACCTGTACTTCGGTGTCGCGCGTTTCAATGTGAATATCCGAGGCGCGCGATTCCATCGCGTTGTAAATAATCGTGTCCACCAGCTTGATGATCGGTGACATCTCGCTGTCGGTCGCGAGCCGATCGAGATCGAGAACTTCTTCGCCCTGCTCAGTCTCGCGAACCAGCGAGATACGAAAACCGGAGGTTGCTTCCTGCAGCACCCGCTGGGTCGCATCACCTTTGCGCAACACCACATCGATGGCGCCGGCCGTGGCGACCGAAGGAACCAGCCGCATCCGCAAAGCGCTGGCCAGGTCATCCAACCGATCGAGGTCAGTCGGATCAGCCATGGCGATGTGAAGCTTTCCGTTTTCCCGGCGCAGCGGCACGAACTGATTGCGCACCATCAGGTCAACCGGGATTTCGCTCAACAGAGAGTAATCGATCGGTGATTCCTCATCCTGTGGGAGAAGGTTTACAAACGGAAGTCGATAACGCTGGGCCAGGTCGCGGGCTTGACGGACTTCAGGCGGCTCGGCAGCGGGTGGCAGGGACTCGCCATCCTCTTCGGTGATGGCGGTGCTGCTAATCGCGTCGGGGACGGTCTGGTCGACCTGATCTTCGGTGAATTGCTTCATTACTTCCTTCGACTTTGGGCTGCCAGGTGTGGACCAGACGCGACGAGCTGCTTTTTCGTTGCGTCAATCACCGCGCCAAACCCCTCGAGTGTGCGCGCGCCGAGTAAGTTCAGATCGCTCTGGTGGCCAAAGACGATTTCATCTACGGTCTCGAACCCGTTTACTTTCAAAATAGCGTAGCCAAGATCGCGTGTAATTACCTCGCCGTTTGCCATCACAAAGTGTTGACTGGGTTTTTCGATCCTCACTCCACTGTCAGCCAAAACCTGAGAGGGAAGCCAAGTGTACTCAGAACCTGTGTCAACAAGGAGTTGCTGGATCGAGGCAGTCCTTTGCCGTTCAGCCATGTTGGTAATATTGCAATCTACGTAAAAAATTCCCACGTCCTACTCAGTGTTTCATCATCGGGCCGCCTGAGATTGACTCAATGATCGGCAAATAAATGGCGAGCAGAATGATCACCACAATGCCGCCCATGAAAACAAGGATCGCAGGCTCAAGCGTGGTCGTCAACTGCTCTAATTTTACTTCCGCCTCGGCGTCATAAAACGTAGCCACTTCATCGAGCATTTCACGCAAGCTGCCGGAACGCTCGCCAATTCCGATCATGTCGAGGGCCAGCGCCGGCAACCAGCCGGCAGTCTCGAGGCTCTCAGTAAATGATCGACCTTCACGAATCAACGGGAGAATTCCTGAGCTGCGCCGGCGCAACTCGAGGTTCGTGATGGACTCAGCCGCGATCTCCCAGGACTCAACCAAAGTGATACCGCCGGCCAGCAGCGTGGCCAGCGAACGCGCCGACTGGGCCACTGACAATTGCACCAGAAGTTTTCCCGCGAGAGGGATCTTCAGCTTGAATCGATCTATGGTGAGACGGCCGGCGGGCGTGCGCGACCAGATACCAATCACGATGGCGCTGATAATGAGCAAAGGCGCCAGCCAAAAAACATTTCCCGTCAGCCAGCGAGAGATACCCAACACGACCTGGGTGACAAACGGCAGGTTGCCGCCAAAACCGGCGAATAATTCCGACATGCGCGGCACCACGTAAATCGTCAGAAAGAGGACCATGCCCAGCGACGCAAACAGCAGGAACATTGGATACGCCAGCGCGCCGCGAATCTTTCGCCGCAAGCCTACCGATCGCCGCATGTAGTTCACATACCGCGACAGCACTTCGTCGAGCGCGCCGGATCTCTCGCCGGCGAGAATTGATGCCGTGTAAATGCGCGGGAAGATTGAGCCCTGCGCCGCGAACGCCTGTGACAACGCCGCGCCGCCGCGGATCGCCTCTTCGACCTCTTCCAGGACCACGCGCAAACGCACCGACGTGGCGCGCCGGCGCAACATGGAGATTGCCTGAAGGATTGGAATGCCCGCGCGCAACAATGCGGCGAGTTGCTGATTGAACAGCAGGAAGTCGTTGGCCTTGACCTTGGAATGTCCGCCGGTGCTGCCCAGTCTTGTGAGGGTCGTGACACCTTCGGCTTTGGGCGGCGTGATGTTGAAGACTTTAAAGCCTTCGCGCTCAAGCCGCGCGCGTGCCTCGTGCACCGCCGAAGCCTCAACGATCCGCGTGACGATGTCACCGGCCGGCGTTCCTAAACGGCAAATAAATTCAGCCATTCGCGTCGAAGTATAACACGCAGAGAATCTCCGGCAGGCGCGCGCCAACCGCCGCGCTGCCGTCGTGAGCACTATCACGCCCGCCGCGCTGAATCGTTGCAGAAGGTTGATAGACCCGGCTGAAAGATTGTTTTAGAGCCTGCGTAGCAGGCGAAGGCATAAAGCCTGGGGCGTAAGCCCCAGGATCATGTCGCAAGACGATCCGAGCCCGCGAAGCGGGCGACAGCCTTCAAACGAACCGTTCATCGTATTCGATTCCGTTTGCCCTCAAGAATTGGATGAACTCGTCCCTGAACGCAATTTTCCGATGATGTTCTTTTTGTCGAGCGATGTAACGTCGAACCTCTTCAACGTTTGACTGACTAACAGTGAACGCGCCGTAACCACGCTGCCACGAAAAGTGCTTCAGCGAAGGAAACACGTCATGCATCCATCCAGTAGCGTTTGCTTCAAGTCCCGCAAGACGTCAGATAGGGCTCGATCTGGCCGGAGCTTTACCAACAGGTGAACGTGATCTTCGGTGCCGTTGAGTTCCAACGAAATGCCGCCGAAGGAGCGCACTATCCCGCCCACATAGTCGAACAGACGCACTTCTTTGTCGGGAGTGATCAGCGGTCGGCGATCTTTTGTGGAAAAGACTACGTGGTAAAGGAGATTTGTGTAGGAGTCTGACATCGTTTTCTCTTTGGGCTAGCGCCCGCTACGCGGGCTGGTACGTTGGGCTCGCGTGATCCTGGGGCTTACGCCCCAGGCTTTATGCTGACGCCTGCTCCGCAGGCTCCCAACACCACGCCTGATTCCAGTACGCCTTTGCGCTAGCTCTTCTGAGGCTAACACCCCTGTCACGCCACTTTTTTATCAAGCCGTGCAAGTTGATTCGCGCTCGCTGTTACTTGGATGGCATTTGCAGTATCAGTCTCCTAACCGTTGACGAATCCGCCCACCTGTCATATCGTCCGCGCGTTCGTTCTGCCAACCTAAAAGCCGGAGAGAAGTGGATGAGCGCCCCCAACGAACAATCAACAGACAAAACGCAGAGCCTGGTCCGGAGCCTGAGCCTTCTGGACGCGACCATGATCGTCATCGGGTCGATGATCGGATCCGGGATTTTCATCGTCTCGGCCAAGTCGATGACCATCGTTGGCTCGCCCGGCTGGTTGCTGGCCGCGTGGGGAATTGCCGGAGTGCTGACGATCACGGGTGCGCTCTGCTGTGCCGAGCTGGCGGCCATGATGCCGCGTGCCGGCGGGCAATATGTTTTTCTGCGTGAGGCTTATGGTAAGTCCATCGGATTCCTGTTCGGCTGGACACTTTTCTTTGTGGTCCAGACGGGAACAATCGCCGCCGTAGCCGTGGCCTTCGCGATCTTCATGGGCGTTTTGACGCCGGCGATCTCGGAAAGCGTCTACATCATTTCTCCCATCCATCTGGGAAGCTACGCCATCACGCTCTCGACGCAGCAGCTCGTGGCCATTGGGTTGATTCTGTTCCTGACATTCACAAACACGCGCGGACTAAAAACGGGCAAGCTGATTCAAAACACGTTCACATTTACAAAGACTGCCGCGCTCATTGGTTTGATCCTCGTGGGACTGTGGCTGGGAAGAAATGCGGGGAGCGCGGCTTACGCTTCTGATTGGTGGAATCCCTGGGCGAACGTTGGCTGGAACCCAAGCGCCGCGCAACCTGGTGTCCAAACCACGAGTTGGTTATGGCTGCTGATGCTGGTCGGACTGGCGATGGTCGGTCCGCTTTTCGCGCAGTCAGCGTGGAACAACGTAACTTTCACCGGCAGCGAGATTCGCGAACCCGGGCGCAATCTGCCGCGCGCGCTCCTGATTGGTTGTGGCGTGGTGGTGCTTCTGTACCTGCTGGCGAATCTCGCTTACGTCGTCACCTTACCGCTGAATACGTTCCCGGCGCTTCGCGTTCCGCCAAACACTGTGGCCACCGAAACCATGCGCTCTGCGTTGGGCCGTCCGGGACTGGTGATGATGGCGATTGCCATCATGATTTCAACTTTCGGATGCAACAACGGGTTGATTCTGGCGGGCGCGCGGATTTATTACGCGATGGCGCGCGACGGTCTCTTCTTCAAAAGCGTCGGGAACCTCAACCGCCGCCACGTTCCGGTAGTCGCTCTGGTGGCGCAGGGAATTTGGACTTGTCTTCTGACTTTGCCGCGCACGGTGACTGCGGGGGCAAATCCCGGTGAGTTCAAATACGGCAATGTGTACAGCCAGTTGCTGGACTATGTGATATCAGCCGATCTGGTCTTCTACGCGCTGATGGTTGGCGCGGTGTTTGTCATGCGGCGAAAAGCGCCGGGACTGGAAAGGCCGTATCGGACTTTTGGCTATCCGATAGTTCCGATCATCTACATTCTTCTTGCCCTGCTGCTGGTGATTGACTTGGCCTATCTCACGCCGGCCACTTCCGGCATCGGTTATCTGCTTGTGATAACCGGCATTCCTGTTTATCTAATATGGAAAAGGCAGGCCAAAGCTTCTTAGCTCGGGCCTGCCTCCAGTTAGCAAGAAGAATTAGAAGTGTTCAACTAAGGTCGCGGAGGTCCTCCCGGTCCACCGCCGGGTCCACCGCCGGGTCCACCCGGTCTTCCCGGACCGCCCGGTCTCTGTCCTGGTCCCCCGGGTCCTGGGCCACCCGGTCCCGGTCCGCGTCCTGGGCCACGGCCTGGACCTCGCAGCGGGCCATCGTTGAGTCCCGGCCCACGACGCATTCCCTGAAGCTTCAACTGCTGTTCCGGCGTCAATTTGTTTTTTAGACGGATGGCCAACTCCATGTGCAGGCGTTTGATCTGGCGTTCGTTCTCGAGCACCTGGTCGAGCTGAGCCAAAGCCTGCTGTTCGTTGACCGTGTTTTCTTTCATGGTGGTGTGCAGGGCTTCCATCGCATCTTCCAATTGCCACTGCAATTCGTTGAAGCGCGTCGACGTTCGGTTAATCTCCGCCCGCATGAAGGTTTTTTGATCGTCAGTAAGCGCCAGTTCGCGCTGGTGTTGCATGATCATTTCCGGCGGAAACATCGAATCACCCAAAGGGTCGCGCGGCTGCCGCGGACCGGTGGGCTGTTGTGGCGGATCCGGCGGCCCCGGCTGCTTAGGTTCCTGCGCGGCCACCAGCACCGCGCTCAGCAGTGAGAAGACCATCACCAGAACTGCCATTCCGAATTGCTTCTTCATGAATTCCTCCTGCTAATTAGAACGAGCGGGCAAAAATGATTTCAGATCGGTCGCGCTTTGATTGAGCTGCGGAAACGAAGAATAAATATCATCGCTCGGTGAGCTTAACAGCGAAGCCGTTGGCGATTGCCAGCTCGTAATCGCTTTCGCATCGCGCGTCAGTTTCTGGTTGGTAACCACGAGTGTATTCCGCTGCGCGCTCAATCTTGTCTGTAGCGACGGCTTGATATTTCGCCGCTTCTGCACCGGGGGCAACTGATCATTGCTGATGGGAGTAGTCATCGCGACCGAAGCCGGCGGCGTGTTAACAGTTGCCGGCGGCGGATTGTTCACGGCCACTGCCGGTTGAGTTTGCTGCGTGTACCGGGACCAAACGGCAAGCGAAACCAGAGCACAAACAAGCAGCGCGGTCGCGGCCACAAACGCCGGATTGAACGCGCGGATTCGCCGCTGGCCCTGATGGGCGCGATTCCAGACGCGGCCAAAATGCGGCGCGGCCTGTTCGTCGGCGCTCTTCAGCTCGCTATACAGCGCCTGGATTTTCTTTTCTTCCCAATCCGATTCCATATTCAACTTCCGTTTCGCTCAACCACTCGCGCAAATGCTTTTTGCCGCGTTCGTAATGTTGCCGCGCGCTCCCAATCGAAATTCCCATGACGTCGGCGGCCTCGCGCAGACTCAAGTCCTGGTAAAAAACCAGGTGCAGCGCCTCACGCTGTCTCGGCGGCAACTTTGCCAGGGCGACCCGAAACAGCTTCTGTGTCTCTGACTTCTCAAAAGCCGTCGTCGGCGCTTCGGTTACGGCCGGCCCTTCACTCGGCTTTTCACCGCTGCCCAGAAAAACCAAATTCCGGAGCACCCGCTTGCGGTACTCGCCAATCGCAGTCTTGCGAATCACGGCAAACAGCCAAGTTTTCAAACTCGCCTCGCCTCGGTAACGTGCCTTGCCTTCAAAGATCTTCAAATAGACCGTCTGCAAAACTTCCTCGGCTTCAGCGTGGTCACGACGACAACAACTCAAAGCCCACCCGAAACTGGCGCTATGGAGCTTTTCCAGTTCGTCCTTGAGCTCCGAGATGTCGATCGAGTCCATTTTCACGGATTAGCGCCGTGTTTCAGTGAATTAGTCGCACGGGGCGACCGATTATATGACAGGTGGGCAGGAGTAGCCCTGCGTTGGAGGCTAATTCGCCTCCGCGACTTTTCGCACTCTCTTAAGCATTATTAGACGGATCAAGCCGCTGAAAGGCCGCACTATAAGCCAATAAGCAAGAAACTTTCGCCGGCTGGCGGCGTCGCCACAGGTGACGCGAGTCTCAGTCCGGAGAATTGTTTGCCCGGGAGCCGTTTCGCTGAGGCTGAAATTCCACACGCCGCGGGCGAATCCCGCGGGCACTGGCAGGTCGAAATCCGCCCGCTTGAATGGTGAGACATTGCCGGACGGCCGCCAGAATCGGCCCGTCACCCCCAGCACGATTTCTTCCTCCGGTTTCTCCGCGAGCAAGCCAAAGCCCGATTCAACCAGAGTCTGTAAAGTGATCTCCTGATTTCGCGGCGCGCGACAGGGATTTCCAATGAAAGCCGGCAGTGATCTCAACGCGAGCAGGAACTTGATCAGAGGCGAGCCGCCCAGATCCGCCGTCTTGAGTGTGAGATAGACAGTCGGGCGCGGTGCGTTAATGACAATACTGTGGATTTCTACCGCGTCAGGGTTGGGGGCGAATGAATCGATCAGCATGATAGGTCAGAACCCCCTGCGGTAGCGGGCGTTTGAATTGACGCCGAAAAGGATGATGACGTCACCGATTAACCGCCCGCTACCGCAGGCGGCTCTGACACTACTTCGTCCACTCGCTGGCAATTTGATACTCAACCTTGACCGGCACAGTACTTAGATACTCTTCGCCGGCGGCGCACATGGCGCGTTCCACCTTCGCCGCAACGCTCTCAGCTTCGCTCTTATCAACCTCGACCACGATTTCGTCGTGAATAATGTTG
>DATENS010000203.1:0-26511 GCA_035274925.1 Pyrinomonadaceae bacterium
CAGATGCGCCGGCGCTTTTACGGAAACTTCTGGGGCGCGCCGTTCACGGATCGGATGATCGAATTCGCGCGCGGCCATCGCGGCATTCGCAAAGTGCTGGGGCAGTTGGTGGCCGGTGACCAGGGTTATGTGAACCTCAAAAAGAAGCTCGCGCGCAGCGCTTTGAAACCTCTGTAACTGCCCAACCTGACAGATCTGCGACGATAAGTGCGTGACTGACATTCTGTCAGGCTGTTATTGGCCCAATTTTTCGAAAAACCGCGGCTGCGGGCTTAGAAGTTCTCCAGATAGCTATTGAATCTTCCGTGCCCGAAAAGGTAATCTATTGCAGGGCCTGAATTGTCCGTCTTGAATTCAGTGCCCTGGGTTTTCCCCGCTGGCTCGCCTTTCGTAACAAGGTAATTCAACTTCCGATGAGTCTTCACGGAACTCTGAAAACGATGAGTGTCTCTGACCTGCTCCAGTTTCTGGCGGCAGGCCGAAAGACTGGTACGCTCAAAATCGCCCGCGGCAGCGTCGTCAAGCAGATTTATATGGAATCCGGATTCATCGTCGGTTCCAAATCGAACGATCCGAAAGAACTTCTGGGCCAGGTGCTTTTGCACTACGGGAAGATTTCTGAAGATCAGTTACAGGCGGCGATGCAGATTCATCGGCAGTCAGGCGCCAGGTTGGGAACGGTTCTTTCGTCAAGCGGCTTTGCGACTGATGAAGATATCCTCGAAGTGCTGCGTACGCGCACCCTGGAAATCATTTACGATCTTTTCATCTGGGAGGAAGCTGAGTTTGAATTCGCCGATACCGACTCATTGCCGGATGATCTGATTCGCACTCAAGTCGACGTTACCTCAGTGATCATGGATGGCATCTATCGCATCGATGAGTGGGCACGGTATCGCACCGTAATCAAATCCGATCGAACCTTCTTTGAGTTGAATCCCGGTTGGACGAAGTATATGCAGGAAAGTAAGGAGGTTCGCGACGTCCTCTATAACGTGGAAAAGCGAATGACGGCGGCAGAGATTTGCTACAACCTGCACACCTCGCCTTTTCACGCCTCGGCTATTCTCTTCGATCTGATTGACAGAGGTGCGATCAAAGTCGCCGGTGAAGCGCCGGAGACTGCCGAGGTCTCCGCCGATCTCACTCCGCCAACACTTCCGCAGACCGTTCCGGAACTATTGAGCCTGGCGCGAACAGAATTAACAGACAACAATGCTGAAAAGGCGCTGATCATTATTCACGACGCGCTGGAAAAGGAACCCAAGAATTCAGAAGCCGACCGCCTGCGCGAAGAGGCCGAGAAGAAATTCATGGCCCAGGTTTTTTCAAATGGCTTATCGCCACTGAGTGTCATCCGGCTTTTGGTTTCTTTGGACCAATTGGAACACGAGCGTTTAGATCCGGAGGAAGGGTTCGTGATTTCTCGGATTAATGGCGAGTTGAATGTGGACTCAATTCTGTCAGTCTGCCCGTTCCGGGAAGCCGATACCCTCAGAATGATCAAAAAGCTGCTCGACGGTGGCGTGATCGGTGTTCAGCAGAAATCGGCGAACAGCCATACGTGAACTCAAAGGAAGCTCGGGCTATTTCCGCGCAACCAGCTTATAAGACTCGAATTTCTTTAAGATTATTTCAACGTTCTGCAGAGCTTCTTCAGGCGTGACTTCATAGTTGGCCACAAGTTCACCAGCGAGTTCGCTTGCCGACCTCCCGTTTTCAAGTCCTTTCCAAATCAGCATCGCGGTTTCATTCAGCTGGTAGTATTTCTTCGTGTCCAGATCGACGAGGATTCCTTCAGCGCCGTCGAATTCTGTGAATACAATGTGATCGTGCGGAGTTGGATCGTTACTCATGAGCACATTCATTGGCTTTTGTGGATCGGGTTTCCTAAAAAGTAAACTGGATTATCGATGCGCGACAGCATAACATCTGCTCCGCATGGCGACCACTATTTGATGGGCGTCGGGTCGAACGAGATTCCGTAATGGCGACTGAGCTGAGTTCATTAGCCGAAGCACCGGCGGTAGCTCCATTCATTCAAATTACGAAAAGGGGCGCGGTGATCTCCGCCGCGGGCGCCGAGATTGCCACGCTGCGGAGGCAGTTTACTGAGCAGCACTGGCTGCTGCTTCCGAAATTTGCCGAGGCGACGCTACTTGAACTGATTGAACGCAAACTGAACCAAACAGATTATCGTGTCGTCGATCGCGAGACGGGTGTCGAATTGCGGCCGATCGACTGCACTGCGTATCTCGCCACGGAACTCCTGCTGAACAGTCCGCCGCTCTTTCGCGCGATCGAAGCCCTGACCGGATGCGATCGCATCGCGTGTTTCAGCGGAAGAATCTATCGCCGCCCGCCCGCCAGCGAGTACTTCAATCGCTGGCATACCGACGTCAACGACGAAGGACGAATGATCGCGCTGAGCATCAATTTAAGTACGCAGCCTTACAGTGGCGGCGCCCTGCACATTCGTTCATCGAAGACAAAAGAGTTGCTCGGTGAAGTCGAGAATCCGCGCTACGGAGATGCTTTGATCTTTTTCGTCGACGAAAGGTTCGAGCATCGGGTCGGCCGGGTTGAAGGTGAGACTGCTAAGACAGCTCTCGCCGGCTGGTTTCGATCAAAGTTTGATCCTAATTCGCTGTTTGGACGGGGCTTGCCATAAGCAAAACGTTAAGGGAAAACGCCGGGCTGGTTGAAGGCGACTGCGACGACTATGCTGCACTGCCCTGGACCACCGGAAGCGCGCGTGAGGTATTCACGGCTTCGGATTGCCAGGGTATCTTTCCAAATGTCTTAAGGCAGAAAAGACACGGCGAACCGAGATACATATCTGGCGTCCCATTCTCCGGGGACTGATCCGCCAGAGCGCGATAACGCCGCGTTACTTGATCTTCGGCCACGCGCTTGAGGCGCTCGAAGGCGGTGCTGAACGGCTCCTCGTTAAGATTACCAACAATGTCAGTAGCTCCTTCCGCACCGCGGTAGCCTGAGAGATTGCAGCAGAGCGAGAGGCGGCCGCGATAGTCTATGTTGCAACTCCGGCTCGCCAGGGCTGAGCATGGCGCCGCCGGGTCGATGTTGTAGTAACCCACCTCGAGGCTGATTCTCATTTTAAAGACGCGCGCGAGTAACGCCACTTCCTGCTCCGCGGCAGTGCGTTCGTCAGGGTCTAGTGCGAGCTCGTCGAATGCGGGTGAAGTCGGCAGCAGGTGCCCAAAGTTCAGCGCCGATGCGCCCATCCGGGCGGCAAAAATCGCGATCGATTCAAGTTGTGGCACCGTGTCTTTTCTCAGGACCGTCTTAATCACGAACGGAAAATTTTCGTGTCGGCAGCGCGAGAAGGCGCGCACCAGCCGCACAAAGGAATCAGCGCCGCGCCACCGGTCGTGAGCTTCACGGGTGGCGCCGTCCATACTGAAAGCCGCGTGCGTGACGACCTCCCGATTAGCGCTGATGGCCGGCCAGACCCGCCCAAAGTGCCAGCCATTAGTCACAAAACTGCACTTCAATCCGTGGGCCCCGACCGTTTCGATTACTTCTCTGAACTGCGGATGGAGAGTTGTTTCGCCGCCCGTGAACATCACGTGCGAAATGTCCATTGCTTCGCGCGCTTCTTTGATAACGCGATCGAGGAGTTCAAGCGAGAAGTGTTCGGCGCGCGTGTGATAGAGCGCGTCCTCATCGCGCAGGCAATAGCTGCAATGCAGGTTACAGATGTTGGTGAGCTCGATGATTAGACGCGGCGGACCGTAGTCGCGAGTGCGGCCTCCATCCTCAAGGACTGTAATATCGGTGGTTCCCATGCTATTGCGTCTGCGATCGGAGGTAGTTGGCGGCGTGTTCGGCATCTCCAAACAAATCCGTGCCGGCAAGCAACTCGTAGCCGCGCGCCTGGCGGGCGAGTGTGGCAAGCACATTCAGATGAGCTTGCGCCGCAGGCTTGTCGTAACAGGCCCATGGACACATACGGATCAATTGCGCCATCGTCTCGCCCTGCGAAAGCTTAGTCGTGCGGCTTTCAGTCTCGCGCGTAACTCGCGAAAAAAGCAGAACGCGCGGTTCGCAAACTTCTGTGAACCGGTCCGGGAACACGGATCGCGGTTCGAAACGCTTTTTCAAGGGATCGAAAGGCAGTGTTTCGGTCTCGAGTGATTCCATGCGGCCGATTCCGCTTACCGAAAAAGTTTCGTCACTCAAAGCGAAGACGCGACGCAGAGCACGCGCGTGGACCACTTCTTCTTCGCGATAAAGCAGAAGTGAATCATCCGAAAGATATTGCCAACCGGCGTCGGCCATTTGTATGGCCAGGGTTGATTTGCTGCTGCCGGAAGGGCCTATGATCAGCACCCCTACACCATCGGGATTGACGACTCCGGCGGCGTGCAATTCGAAAAGTCCGCAGCGCCGCATCGCAGTCATTGCGGAGTTAAAGATCAAACGGGCCAGCGCCGTGCGTTCGCGATCCCCCGGCTCGTTCCCGACCCAAACCTCGACACACGGAGGCTCGTCGTAATCAGCCCTGACGACAGATTGGTTGCTCTCAAAAAAATAAGTGCGCTCGTCAGTGCGACACACGCCGCCTTCAGCTACTTCAAACGATTCGAGATGAGCGGGAGGCTGAGGGCGATTGTTGTCAGCTGTGATCCGAATTCTGGCGTCGGGTTGGATCGCCCCCGGAGCCGCGACTTGATTTACATGCCACCCGTTAAAGTAACGGCGAACAAGTTCCGTCAGGGCGCCGTCAGTGGATTCAATAGAAATAAAACGACCGGCAACCGCGTAAAGATCCGCGAAAGCCGGTCGTTCTGAATGTCCCCAAACCCCGACACTTAAGTCGGGGTGGATAGCTTCTTCCATCGCAAAGGGAAATCTCCGGAATCCTACGGGTTGGTATTGCCGCTGTCGGTGGTTTGAAAGAACGTCGTCGCTTCCAGGACGTCTACTGGAACGGAGATCTCCGGAACCACGAACTCCTTCTTTGCCGATTTGGCAGCATCTCTGGGATCAGACTGGCCTTCGGATGTGCGGACTGCCTCCTTAGTTAAATCTCCTTTGTCCACTAGGGGTTTCCTCCTGAAAGTTTGCGTTTAGGAACCAATCTGCCCACGAGTGCTAAAGAACTTCAGCAAAAACCTGGAATTACAAGGCAAAAAGATAAGGCGAAGGATTCTACGACTTTTTGTCAGGCCCGACAAGCACTAACCGCAAAGGCCTTCGTTCCTGTAGTTGTAGATCCGCCCTGAGATAAAGCCGAATGTTTGGCCCCAGTTGTTGCAGCGCTGATTCCACCGAAGACTTCGTGATATTGATCGTCACCAAATCAAGCACTTCATTTCTTACTTCGAGCGGAATACCCAGTTCATTGGCAATGCCATATAGCACGACCACCATTGGCTGTTTCTTCGCCTTAACCGAAAGCTCACCTTTTTCCACGGAGACTTTCAATTCCTGTTCGGCGTCCGCCGCGGGTTTCTCGTCGTCCTCGGTGTTGCCCTCGATCACCATTACATCTGAGTTACCCCGGACCACCGTAGTTTCGGACGGTGCCCGTTCATTGTAACCCTGCAAATAAACGGCAAGCGGTTTAGCCTGGACGCCCGGAGTCGAGTCAATTTCATAGTCGACATAAACCTGGGGCGCCAGCATTTGCATGGCCGGCTCAAGCACCAGATCGCTAAAGTTAGTGGTGACCTGGTGTTTTTCCATGATCGTGCTGACGATCACCGGAATCTTGAGACGCTTTGATAACTCTGCAGCGATCTCTTTCAGCTTCACGTCCTTGGCCTTCAAGGAAATGCCGATGATCTGATCATCGGTAACGCGGAGTGTGAAAGCAGGTTTTTGCTCCTTCGCCGGCTGTTCCGCAGGGGCCGCGGCCTGGGGTGTCGCGACGGGCTCGGTTTGTCCGATCACGACGTGCGCGGCCGACAGCCCAATTGCCATCGTCAAAGCGCAGCGCAGTAACGTTTGGTGCGTAGAAAGGCGAGACTTATCCTGACCTGAAAGTTTCTTGGTCAATTTCATTAGGGGACCCTGGCCCGGTAACAAACTAGTTGGCAACTTAGCACACATCTCAAAAAGGGGTCAATTTTGGTGCTGGTTCAGTTTCAGAGAGTGGCGAGGGCGTCCGGCAGGTGAAATTGCGCAGATGCAGGTTTCACCCTGACTTTCGCAGACTAAGCCGCTATAATCCACCCAACCCCCGAAATCGGCGGCACTTTTACGCAGCAGGTAACTGGAATGTCTGAAGGATCGTTCGAGCGGTTCTTTCGCGGAGGTGACGACTTGCGTCACCGGCGCCCATCGGGCCGGCTGTGGAATCCGGCCGCCGATGTTTATCGCACCGCGGACGGATGGCTGGTGAAAGTTGATCTGGCCGGCGTCAGGGCCGATGACATTGAAATCCGGATCGACGAAAGATTGCTGCGCGTCAGTGGACTACGCCGTGATAATTTCTGCGGTGACGGCATCTCGCACTACCAACTTGAAATCACTTACAGCCGCTTCGAGAAAATAATTCAGTTCCCCTGCTCGATTGAACACGCAAGTATTGAGCGCGACTATCGCGACGGTCTTCTCGTGCTGCGCCTGCGGGAAGAAGAAGAATGCCGGGAGCAGATTAGAACACGCGCCGCCAAGCGCTGATTATGCGCTCAACCTAACAATGTCAGACGTCAATCAGATTCCCGAGAAATCAACGCAGGAGCCGTCAGAGAAATTTGGCGCCGCTCCTTTCGATATTCCCGTTCTGCCGCTGCAAAACACCACGCTTTTTCCCGAGACTATGGTGCCGCTCGCGGCCGGCCGGCCCGCTTCGATGGCGGCGGTTGAGGCGGCGTTAGCCAGTGAAGAAAAACTGCTGGCCTGTATCGGTGTGCGGCCCGACAAGACTTCAGAACAGGACGCCAAGAAGGAAGACCTCTTCGAAGTCGGCACCCTGGTCATGATTAAACGAATGGAGCGCGTCGAAGACACGCTTCACCTCATCGTGCAGGGAACCGATCGCATTCGCGTGCTGGATTGGTCCCAGACAGAACCTTTCCTGCGCGCGAGCGTGAAAATCCTTCCCGATCTCGAAGTCATTAATAAGGAAGAAGTCGAAGCCGCCAAACGGAATGTTCAATCGCTGATTCAGCAGGCACTGGCTTACCTGCCGCAGGTGCCACCCGAAGTTCGGCTGGTCGTGCTGGGCGCGGACGATCCGGTACGCCTCGCTTACTTCCTGGGTTCGATTCTTAGTCTCGGCGTGGAAAAAGAGCAGCAAATGCTCGAGGCCAACACGGTCGACGAGCTGATGCACGTGGCGCACGATTTTCTCGCGCGCGAAGTCGAGATTATCCGTTTGCGCTCGAAGATCGCCAGCGAAGCGCAGACCGAAATGGATAAAGCCCAGCGGGATTATGTCCTGCGCCAGCAGATGAAGGCAATTCAGAAAGAGCTGGGCGAAGGTGAGGGCGGCGAAGCGGCCGAGGCCGAGCAACTGCGCGAACGTTTGGCGAAGGCCGATCTTCCCGACGAGGTGCGCAAAGAGGCGGAACGTGAACTGGGCCGAATGGAAAAACTTCCGAACATGGCGCCCGACTATCACGTGATTCGCACTTACCTGGATTTCATTCTCGAATTGCCATGGCGAAAATCCTCGGAAGATAAGCTCGATCTTAACGAGGCCAAAGTAGTTCTCGATGAAGATCATTACGACATTGAAGATGTTAAAGAGCGCATTCTTGAATTCCTGGCCGTGAGAAAGCTCCGCGCAGATGCGAAGAGTCCGATCCTTTGTTTTGTCGGCCCGCCCGGAGTGGGCAAAACTTCGCTCGGTCGATCGATTTCCCGCGCCATGGGCCGGCACTTTGAACGGTTAAGCCTGGGCGGAATCCGGGACGAGGCTGAGCTGCGCGGTCACCGGCGCACCTACGTCGGCTCGATGCCGGGGCGCATCATTCAATCGATCCGCCGTGCAGGGGTGAACAACCCGGTAATGATGCTCGACGAGATCGACAAGATCGGCGCTGACTATCGCGGCGATCCGTCCGCGGCGCTGCTCGAGATTCTCGATCCGGAACAGAACAGCACCTTCACGGACCACTACCTGGATCTGCCGTTTGATCTTTCGAAAGTTTTCTTTATTGGGACGGCAAATCAGCTTGGCCCGATTCCACCGCCGCTGCGCGATCGCATGGAAGTGATCCAGCTCGCCGGCTATAGCGATCGCGAGAAACTGGAGATCGCCAAACGCTATCTTGTCGGCCGGCAGATTCGCGAGAATGGCTTGACGCCGGAACTACTCGAAATTAAGGACGAGGCGATCAGCGTAATCTCGACACGCTATACCCGCGAAGCCGGCGTGCGCCAACTGGAACGCAACATCGGCCGCGTGGCGCGTAAGGTCGCACTGAAAATTGCTCAAGGACACACTGAGAAGATTGTAGTTACCGGCGCGGACATCAAGGAGTATCTCGGCACGCCCAAGTTCTATCCGGAAGAAGCACGCAAAGAATCACCCGCGGGTGTGGCGACCGGCATGGCCTGGACCGAAATGGGAGGCGAGATCCTGTTCATCGAGGCGAGCCTGCTCCCCGGTGGCCGTGGACTCACCATCACCGGACAAGTGGGCGACGTGATGCAGGAATCAGCGCGCGCGGCGCAGTCCTATCTCTGGTCGCATGCGGAAGAATTCGGCATCGGCGCTGAGATGTTCCGCGAGTATGGAGTTCACTTGCACGTGCCCGCCGGCGCCATTCGCAAAGACGGCCCTTCCGCCGGTGTCGCGATTACGGCCGCGCTCGCGTCACTGTACACCGGCCGTCGCGTGCGATCGGACACCGCGATGACCGGTGAGATTACGCTCTCGGGTCTGGTGTTTCCGGTCGGAGGAATCAAAGAAAAAGTTTTGGCCGCGCACCGCGCCGGTATCCGCCGCATTCTCTTGCCCGAACGCAATGTCGCTGACCTGGAAGAGGTGCCTGAGGACGTGCGCGCCGAATTGGAAGCTGTACCGCTCAATCGCATCGGCGAGGTAGTTCAGTCGGCTTTGGAGACATTCATTGCCAATCCGCCGCCGCCACCGCCGGTCACCGACAGTGCGCACGCAGCCAAGCCTGAGCCACAACCCTTGATGGCCAAACAGCGATAAGTCCTCCACAGGTTACGCAGATTACACATTCATTCAATCGACTCCTTCAGCCGATCAAGCGCCTTACCCCAATACGTTTTCATTTTGGCGGCAGCTTTTGCGTCGGGCAGCTTGCTGTGCTGCGCTACTACCTGACACTTGTTTGAGGCTTTCGGCAGGAAAGCGGCAGCTACGCTCGTCTGGCCATCTTCCCAGGTGATGCGGAGAATTTTGTTTGTAGTCGCTTTGCGGATTTTTAGATCTGCCGGCAGCCACTTCTTCCGAATCTTCTCGTCGGTCCAGGCCTTATAAGCTTTAGCAACGCCTGCATCAATCGTCCGGCTAACGCTGATTTCGTAGCCCCCCGGTTTCTGGTGCTTGTCGCGCAGGCCGCGCGCCTGCTCGTATGTGACCGCAATCATCTGGGTCCACCACGGACGCACGCCATGCTTATCGCTGAGATGAGCGGCGATCTCCTGATGCGTCATCTTCTTGCCGCCGGCCGCATCCAGGTGTTTGAACCAGCGCGACCAGTTCTTGCCGGTCTTTGACTCGACCGCGTCGTCACTCATCCGAGGTTTGATTTTGGTTGGCATAGTATTTTGGAATTGCTACGCAGGCTCCTTACGCATCTCTCTCGTACGCGACCTTCAACCACTTCTTCACTTCATCGTCGATGTCTTTCAATGAAGTGATTTCAAAACGATGCGTGATCCGATCTTTCTTGGCAAAGCCACCGGTGTCGATTAGCCGCTTGGGCGTCTTTTTTGTATCACCCAGCGCCAGCCCGAAATCTATGCGAGTCTGAGTCGTCGGTTTTATTTGCGCAAAAACGTGGTTGCGATACAGCGGCACGATGGTCTGGCAGGGACACGCCTTGGTGTCTTTGCCCATAGACAAACCGAGTTTCAACAGCGCGTCATAAATTGGCCGCAGGTGTTCCTTCTTGCCGGCGAACATGGTGTCGACGTATTTTTCCGCTGCCGCCAGATAGGCATCAGGATCGCCGACTTCCTCGCCTTTCCCGACCGAGCGTTCGGCCAGCCACCAAGCTGAGTTGGTGCCAAGTCCGTGCTGTTGTTTCAGCCAGTCGCGGCGTGCCTGCTCCGTGGGCGGGCCTTCCTTTTTAATAAACTTCAACCACTCTTCCAGCGTCCGCCCGGTCTTCGGTTTCAAGTCAGCAATCCACTTCACGGTCATTGCCACACCGGGGTGGACGCCATAGATCGATTTCTTTTTGGCAGCAGTCTTAGGCATAAGTCACCTCACAAACATTTGTTGGAGTGCGGCCCGACATGTCGGGATCGCCGCTTTTCATGCGAGGAGTAAGCGCTGACAAGTCAGCGCACTCCAAAACGAATGCTCAAACAGTCGCCGGCTTCCCAGTCGCAAACTTCGCGATCACGAGCGCAGCCAGAATCCAGCCGATGATGATCGCGCCAAATTCCGCCATCAGATATGACGTGCTGAAGCTCCACCACACCCACTGGTCCATCTTACCGCCGAGAAAAATCAAAAGCCCGCAGATGGTGACGAACACAACGCGTTGTCCGTAGGACAATCCCGCCGTTTTCAAAAGGAGAAACGTCACGATCAGCGCCGAGACCAGGTAGATCAGCAACTGTGTGATCAGTAATACCGGAAACGGGCGCATCGCCCCCAGCCGGACAGACGCAAACACCATTGGACCGCGCATTAACTTTTCTTCCGAGGCTGTTTGTTGCTCCGCAGTCACGCCGGACTTATGCGGGTTTGGCAGAATGTAAACGCCTGAAACAGGAGCGTTGCTGACGATAGCCTGCTCAAGTGCAGCTTCGTTATTGAAGCTCCTTAGTGGTTCGCCGGGCCAGGGTATGAACGTCCAGGCAATGAAGCTCCAGAAGAACAGAACGATTCCCCCCAGGATGGTACCGAGCACCAGTTGTTTAGTCATATCAGTCTCTCCTTTAAATTATCTGATTGAACTCACCCTGCCTGGCTCTCATCTTTCTCCTGACCCAAACTAAACCAATTTCCCGAGTTGTCTTTCATTACTGTCGCCGTGCCCCACGATTGAGTCGTCGGCGGCCCCTTGAACTCAACTCCTTTGGCCTTCAGCTCTTCGTAGGTCTTGTGAATATCGTCGGCCTCGAAAACTCCGCCGCCCAGAACACCTTTCTCCATCAGTGCTCTTAATTGCGCCGCGGACTCTTCATCGAGGATGAATCCGGGTTTCGGCTCCATCAAAATAATTTCGAAGCCCGGTTGGTCCTTAATCCGCATGGTCAGCCAGCGAAAATCATCGCCCACCATGGCGTCGGTATCGACCTCAAATCCCAGTTTATCGCGATAGAACTCCAGCGCTTCCTGCTGGTTTCGGACCCAAACGGTTGCATGCGACATCTTTGTAATCATAGCTAACAGTCTCCTTCGTCGAATTCAGGAAGAGAGCATACCGGGAATGGTTGTTGGTTGGCTTCTCGAAAATTGCTGAAATGCACTTCCCGCCGCACGGGCCCCTGTCCGCAAGGTTAATCGCGCACTCCAAGGCCGTACATGTTGAGAAAGCAGGTGGGCACCTTGCTCTGGGCCTCTCGCTGCTGCTGGCGATAATTTATCGGCGCGTCGCCGACGCGCTGACGAAAGAGCGTGCTGAAAGAACCGAGGCTTTGAAAACCTACTTCGAAACAAACGTCGGTGACTGTCAGCCGCCGGTGTCTCAACAGCTCCTTGGCTTTTTCAATTCGCCGATCAATCAGGTACTGGTGCGGAGTGGTGTCGAACTCTTTGCGAAAGAGGCGGAGAAAATGATAGCGGGAAAGACATGCCTCTCCGGAAATCTCATCCAGGTTCAGCGGTTCATGATAACGCTCGTTAATAAACGCGCGCGCGCGGCAAAGTCGCTCGTGAACTTCACTGCCAATTTTGGCTTTGACCTCAGGCATGTGGGTGAGCGGATTTTACTGCAAAGGCCGCGAAAAGCGGAAGGAATAAGGAACTGTGTCTGTGGATTACCGGCCCGAGTTGTACCAGTACTCCTCGGCCAGCTTTTCGTCATTCCAATTCCACGTCACGACACTCTTGAACACATGGCCGAGCATCCAGAAGTAATGCCAATCGCCAAACTGATCGAACTTGCGTGTGCACGCCAGGGCTTTCACCTTTGGCAGGCGTACAGTCTTTTGACCGCGAGTGCGGCCGAGTCGACGCAAGGCCAGCGGAAAGATCACATCTTCCGCGTAAAAACGACTCTCGTCATAACCGCCGACTCTTTCAAAGTCTTCGCGCCGGCAAAACGAGAGGCCGGTGTCCAGGCCGGTCAGCCAAACCATGGGCATCATCAGGCAGTAGGTCACGGCTAAAGCGAACGAAGTTCTTTCCAACTTTGCGCCGGTGACTCCCCAAACGTAACGGCCGGTTTTCATGGCCGTATCGATCGCGTCGAA
The DNA here is from genome assembly GCA_035274925.1 of Pyrinomonadaceae bacterium. Taxonomy (GTDB): domain Bacteria; phylum Acidobacteriota; class Blastocatellia; order Pyrinomonadales; family Pyrinomonadaceae; genus UBA11740. Next base: position 12,547 of record DATENS010000203.1, read on the forward strand.
AGTTTGGGGATGGACTGCTGAATCAGCGTCGATGAAGCAGAGAATCTCGCCCTGGGCCGCGCGTGCGCCGCCATTGCGCGAGGCGGCGATGCGACGTTTGGCGACGTGCACAACCCGCGCGCCATGAGCGGCAGAGACTTCCGCAGTGTGATCGGTCGAATCGTTATCGGCGACGATCACTTCAATCTGATCCCGTCCGCCGGAATAGTTGGCGCGCGCCGCTTCGATCGACTTGAGCAGTCGCGGCAGGAACGTTTCTTCGTTGTAAGCGGGAATGACTACGGAAAAACGCATGATCACTTCACCGCGCGATCGGTAATCTCCAGGCCCTTATCGATGATCGCGAACGCTTCGCGCAATTCAGCTTCTGTGATGCAGAGCGGAGGATTGGTAAAGAAGGTGTTCCAACGCACGAAGGTGTAGAGACCTTCCTGGCGAAAATGCTTGCCCAACTCCTGCATCTCGGGTGATGAGCCGTTGAAAGGCGCCATCGGCTCGAGCGTCTCGCGGTTTCTAACTACTTCCACTATTCCAAAGAGCCCGATGTTTCGCGTCGCTCCCACCGAGGGGTGGCGCGCCTTCAGGTCTTCGAGCAGTCCATGCATCACGTGACCCATCTCGCGCGCTCGTTCAATCAGATTATCTTCTTCATACACCGCGATAGTCGCTAACCCCGCGGCACAGCCAAGCGGATGACTGTTATAGGTGAGGCCGCCCCAAAATACATTCTTCGCGAAGTGATCGGCGATCTCGCGGCGCATGCCCACCGCGCCGAGTTGCACGTACGCGCTCGTCAGACCCTTGGCCATTGAGATCAGATCGGGCTCGACTTTCCAATGATTGACCGCGAACCATTCGCCCGTGCGGCCAAAGCCGGCCATGACTTCATCGGCAATCAACAGGATGCCGTACTTGTCGCACAGTTTTCTGAGGCCCTGCATGTAACCGTCCGGCGGGATGAGAATCCCGTTCGTTCCGGTAACCGGTTCGACAATGATCGCCGCGATGGTGTTCGCGCCTTCGAGCTGGATGACTTCTTCAGTGCGCGCCAGAACTTCGTCGGCAGTTTCCGCCGGCTTATCGACACCGTGATAGAACTCGGGAATGCGGAAAACTCCGGGGATGCCGGGTTCCGCCGCCCACCGCCGCGGATCGCCGGTAAGCGTCAACGCTCCGGCCGTGCCGCCGTGATATGAACGATAACGCGCGCCGATTTTGTGACGTCCGGTGAAGAGGCGCGCGATGCGCAGAGCGTTTTCGTTGGCTTCGGCGCCGCCATTGGTAAAAAAGAAAGCGTCGATGTCGCCGGGAGTTATTTCGGCGAGTTTTGCCGCCAGCCGCCCGCGCACGTCAGTGGCCATGAAAGGATTAGCGTAAGGAAGCACTGCCGCCTGTTCCTGGATCGCGCGCACCACGCGCTCGTCCCCATGCCCGATATTCACGCACATCAATTGGCTGTTGAAATCGATGTAGCGTTTTCCTTCCGGTGTCCAGAAATAGATGCCTTTGGCGCGCGCCATCGGAATTGGATCGACAGCGGCCTGGGCGGACCACTCGAAAAGGGTGTGCCGGCGGCAAAGTTCTACGATTTCATCGCCGGTCAGGGCTTCGTTAGCAGGAGCTTCTTTCGTAACAGTCATGGCTGTTGATGCTATGACAAAGTTGAGAGCGGCGCAATTTTGGAGGGGTGGGAACCTACTGCGATGGATTTTTCACGGACAGTTAATTCAAGACATCGCCGAACGCAATCGCCTTATCTTCCTTGTCGCCGTCGAAGCGGACAAAGACACGTCCGTTGCGAGCATCGACACTCGTAACAATGGCACTCGCCAAATTCTGGCCATATCTGGGCGCCTTCACACGATCGCCGGAACTGACCTCAGGTGACAGCGGCGTCGGCCGACAGTTGGCTCGTGGGTACACGGCCATTTTGTTGCCGGCTCCCAGGACGAGAACGCTTGTACCGGCGGCGCAAATAATCGTGGCGACTTTTTGGTTAGCGCCGTCCTGAACTGCCACTCGAGTGCCGGAATCCCAACTCTTCAGTTTCATAAACGAGTCGGGGACTAGCCGCTCGTCCATCTTTCCAATCGTAGTTGAGCCGTCGCGGCTCTTGGCAGGATTGTCGTACGCGATATCCAAATAGCGCACGACGGGCCGCGAAGGATCGGTGTCGTCTACCACGATGGCTCGCTGCATTCCCGAACCAGTCTGCCACCAGGTCAGCACGATGTCGCCTTTCTTGGCCGTTTGCTTCGCCGGGATCGGGATGATGTAAGCGTTCGGAACTCTGTGACGCTCCTGAAGAAACTGTAACTCTGAATCTTCCTTACCGGGCACAGCCATTTTCTGCACGTACCAAATGAAAGTCGTGGTTTCCACACCTTTCTCAGCGGCATCTTTGATCCAGTTGTATGACGGCGCCAGGACGTAGTCGCCGGCTTTCGCGGCCATAGCTACACGAGGAAAATCCGAAAAAGGAAACTTCACCGTGGGTGCTGTGTCCGGCGGTGAATTAGTGCTAAAGCTTGGCGGCCTAGCTTCCGAAAGCTTCGGCTCGCCCGCAGCAAGGTTGTTCTCGGTTTTGTTCTGCGGAACGGTTTCGCTTGCCGGCCTGTTTGATTGGCAAGCCACCAACGTGAGGGTCAAAGCCATAGTTAACAGGTATCTGATCGGTTTCATGGTTTTCACCCGAGCCGTTCGGCCGATAATTAAAACCAACCTTTACGTTTTCCCGTGATATCAAATGCATAAGTTGCGCCATCAGCAGGGACAAATGAACTACCCTGGAGCGACAACCTTACTTCGTCACCCGTCACCGTGATGTTCCCGGTGTAAACCTTAACGGTAATTTTCTTACCGTCGACGAGCGTGTCACATATGGTGTCGGGATAGACAAGTTCAAATGCTCCCTGTCTTTCGTTGGCCCGGTTCCAGACCTCAAGATCGCAATCACCGAGCACATGGTTCGCCGCATCCATGGTAATGAATAGTCTCGGTCCCGATTTTGCTTTTTTGGTTGCGAGCGTGAAGGCTTCGGTAGCCTCGGCTTTCGGCTTCTTTCCGTTTACCGTTCCTTCACCGGCATATTTTGCGCCGTTCCACCTTCCTGAGCTGCAAGCACCCAGGACCAGAAGGCACATCGCCACGAACGCGCATTTCACACAAAGTGGCTTATTGAGCATAGTGTTCTCCTGATCTTCCAAACCCTTCGTTATTTCTTCCCTTGAAACTTGAATTTGAAACGATCGCCGCCGGCCAAACCAAGCAGATCGATGGTCAGATTACTGTCAGCTTCGCCGAGAGTGATTGAACTTTCAGTAAAATAAACGGAGGGAGATTGTCCGCCCACCTTCACATCGCAAGTGCCTCTACCAACGTAAGCCTTTCCATTAGGGTTGATCTTCGCGGTGAGCTTACAGTTCTGGAGGATATTGGAATTAGTAACTTCCAGGGTCAAACTATCGCCGTTCTGTGTGATATTCGCCACGGCATCCGCACTCTTCTCGGTTGTGATTACCGGAGCGTTAGGATAATTGGGTTCGAGCAAAGCGTTTGCCTCGCCATGATACTCACCCGCAAAATCTTTCTTCTTCTTCGCGCAAGCTGAAACAAAAAGCAGCGCAACCAGCAACAGGGCAAATTTCGCCGATGTGATTTTCATATTGTTTCTCCAATTACTGACACTTCATGAAAATTCCGCTGCCACCCAAACTCACGACCACCATGCCCTTCGCTCCGCGGCCGACAATCCATTCGCTCGCCTGGCAAAAAGGGCGGTTGGGCAACTGCATCAGGACCCAGCCGCGCTTGTAGTAGTTGTATTCGACTTTGTAGTAACGGAAAGTGCTGTCGCTGCCGAGATAGGAAAGGCCTTTGCGTTCGACCCAGGTCTTGTAGTCGAGTCCTGACTTCAATATTTTCACGCCGCGATAATCAGGATCCGAGGCGTACCGTGCTTTGATGAAAGCCTCGACCGCCGGATCGTGGAATGGTGGCGCTTCCCAGGAGCGATTAGGCGCAGTCTTTTCGATCAACTGTTTCAGTTCATCGGCCCGCTTTTCCACCTCGGCAAAAAAGTCTGACGGCATTTCCACGCCAAATTCGGCGAAACGCGGCTTGAGCTTCGCAGCTTGTTGCTGTTCCCATTTTGCGCGCTCATACATCAAGAGCTGAGTCTCGTCCGGCACGCGATTCTTCTGGTGGTTGAAAGCGAAGTTGAGATTGTCTTTGGTAACCGTCAGCGTGACCTGATTGCTTGCCAGCCAGGTCCGCGCCGGTTTTTCCAACTCAAGGCGGCGCGCCGCGATCTGGCACCAGACTGAAAATCGATTCTCAACGATGCCTTCGCGCAGGTAATGCGGTGGATCGTCAGTAATGCCCTGGTATTTTGATTTGCATAACGAATCCAATTCGGCGAGATCGCTCATGGCTTTTTGCCATTCGGCAGGGCTGTTGGGCGCTCCTCCGGAGATGTACTTATCGTCGTAGAAAGGCGCGAACTGGTTTACAGTTTGAAAGTATTTGCTGGTCTCGTTTCGAAAAGCAGTGCGGAGCGCAAGTTCTTTCGCTTCGCGCGCGGCGCTTCCCGGCGTTCGGAACCGAGTGGTCGGCAACTGAACGTTAATGTAGTCGTACTTGCCTTTGCCGATGCGTACCCGGGCGATGTTGTTATCGACGGATTCGATTACCCCGGGAATCCATCTGGCGCCGTCTTCTAGTTCAATGGCATCGCCGACATGAAAAACCTGCTGGGCCTGTACGGCGGCATAAATCACCGACCAGACCAGGACCACCAGAACGAGCTTCACCACCGCTCCTGCCCTTGATGAGATCTTACGTTTCACTTCTTGCCTCCATTACAGCTTCGAGATTTTGCCCGCGACCGTGATTAGCTATATCTTTGTGGCCCCAAAACTGTCCTTTGGAAACAGTTAGGCTTTTGTTAGGTCTGAAATGCTCAGCAAATCCAGCCAATCCTATGAGTTCGAAGGTTATCGTCTCGATGTGCAGCCGGCGGGATTGTGGCGAGACGGCGAGTTGATTTCGCTGCCGCCGAAGGTCCTGGAGATGTTGATCCTGCTGGTTGAAAAGAAGGGCGAGATTGTAACAACTGACGAGCTGCTGGACAGAATCTGGCCCGACACTCACGTAGAAGAAGGCAACATCAAGTACACCATTTCTCTTTTGCGTAAGTCGCTCGGCAGAGAGCTGGTTCAGACGATTCCTCGCCGGGGATATCGCTTCGTCGCAGAAGTTTCCCCGGCGCCGGCTAACGGAAAACAGATTCTTCAAAGTCCGGCAGTTAACGAAGCTCTTCCTCCGAGGATGTCCGTCTCGAATACGACGCGCGGTGGACATGCTTTAGCGGATCAGCGAAGTTCGCGCCGGATTTTGTTTGCCGGTGCATTAATCCTCGCCCTGACGGCAACCGGCATCGGCTTTTGGTGGAAGTTTTGGAAGACACCCGCTTCCGTCACGGTTACCGGGGTCAAGTCGCTGGCGGTGCTGCCGCTGAAGACCCTGAGTGACGACGAGGCCAGTCGAGCAGTCTCCTTCGGACTTACAAGCTCGCTGATCTCGCGTTTGGGAAGCTTGAACCGTTTTATCGTGCGGCCTCTCGACGCAGTAGAAAGTTATGCAAAGAGCGGCAACGACGCTCTCAAATTCGCGGAACGATTGAAAGTTGATTCGGTACTCGAAGGCACAATTCAAACAATCGACAAACGCATCAAAGTGAATATTCGCTTACTCGATGTTCGCACCGGCGGTCAGGTGTGGACCGCCAGCTTTGTCGAATCTGAGGACGACGTTTTCAAGTTGCAGGACAAACTGGCGGCTCAGGTCGCTAACTCTTTAGTGACGCGCATGACCCGGCAGGAAGAAAGCCTGCTCGCCAGCAAATCAACCAACAACGCTGAGGCCTACCGCGCGTATGTGCGCGGCCGGGCAATTCTAGACCGCAAGAACTCCGATCTTTTGGAAAGAGCCATTGACGAATTTCAAAGATCGCTCACGCTCGATCCGGCTTACGCGCTTGCTTACGCCGGTCTCGCCGATGCTTTTCTGGCGCGGACCAATCTCATGTCGAATGAAGAGGCGACGGACGCTTTTGAAAAGGCAGAACGGTATGCGCAAAAAGCCCTCGAACTGGGGGAAGAGTCAGCCGAAGTCTACACGGCGCTGGGACGGGTGAAGCGACTTCACCGCTGGGACTGGGAAGGAGCCGAGAAAGATTTCAGGCGCGCGATTCAGGTCAACCCAAATCAGGCTGAGGCCCATCGATATCTGGCCCAGATGCTTTCCTTTCTGGGGCGTCAGGACGAAGCAATCATCGAAATTAACAACGCCATTGAAATCAACCCAATCTCGCCTTCAATTACCATGGCGCAGTTTTCAATTCTGGAAAGCCGAGGGGAATATGCCAAAGGGATGAAACGCGCCGAAGAATTCTTTCGCCTCGAAAAGGCTAACCCGCTCGCAAAACGTGCGGTCGCCACCTTCAGCTTTCATCTGGGCGATCACGCCAGGGTCATCGACATCGGCGAACATCTCACAAACGAAGACGAAAGGTTCAGGTTCGCTTTCCTGTCGCTGGTGTCATCGTCTTATCAAAAGACTCATCAGGCTGAACGGGCCGACGAAACGCTGCGACAACTCGAGCAGCTTGCGCAATCCGACACCAAAGCGCTGTACTCGCTGGCAGTAAATTACGCCGAACTGGGCCGGACGGATGATGCGGTTTGGGCGCTGCAAAAGTGCTTCGAGCAGCGCGAGGAAAGAGTTGTATGGATAAATGTCGAACCGCGCCTGGCAAACATTCGCAGCGACGCTCGCGTGCAGGACCTGGTGCGAAGACTTCGTCTCGCCTAGTTCGGGGCCTGATTTATTCCAATCAATAATTAGGCGCAGGTGGCACGCGCATCTTGCGCATGTTCACGGGCGAAACGCCAGTGCCACTATTCCAAGCGATAATTCGGCGCTTCCTTGGTAATCACCACGTCGTGGACGTGCGATTCGCGCAGGCCGGCGGCGGTCACGCGCAGGAAACGCGTCTTTTCCTGAAACTCTTTAATGTTGCGACAGCCGGTGTAGCCCATGCCCGATCGCAACCCGCCAACCAGTTGGGTCACCATCTCAGCCAGCGTGCCGCGATAAGGCACGCGGCCTTCGATGCCTTCAGGTACTAATTTCGATTCCGCTAACGTTTGTTCCTGTGAATAGCGATCGCGCGATCCTTCGCGCATCGCGCCGATCGAGCCCATGCCGCGATACATTTTGAAGCTGCGGCCCTGGTAGAGAATGACTTCGCCCGGCGCTTCTTCCGTGCCGGCGAACAGCGATCCGATCATCACCACGTCTGCGCCGGCCGCAATCGCTTTGGCCATGTCGCCTGAGAATTTCACGCCGCCATCGGAAATGATCGGCACGCCGGTGCCGCGCGCCGCTTCAACGCAGGATTGAATGGCTGAGATTTGCGGGACACCGGCGCCGGTGACCACGCGTGTGGTGCAAATTGATCCCGGTCCGATACCGACCTTGATTGCGTCTACACCCGCGTCGATCAATTCCCGCGCGCCTTCGCCGGTGCCAATGTTGCCGGCGATCAACTGCGTATCGCCGTGACGTTTCTTTATCTCGCGCACTGCCTCGATAACGCGGACCGAATGACCGTGCGCGGTGTCGATGACCAGACAGTCGACGCGGGCTTTAACTAATTCATCCGCGCGTTCTCTGAAATCTCCGGTCGCGCCAATCGCCGCCGCCACTCGCAGCCGTCCCAGATCGTCTTTGGCGGCGCCCGGATACTTGATTGCTTTTTGAATGTCCTTGACCGTTATCAAACCCTTCAGGTGCTTGTCGCCGTCGACCACCAAGAGCTTTTCAATACGGTGTTCCTGCAGCACGGCTTTCGCCTGGTCCAGCGTCGTGCCGACTGAGACCGTGACCAGCGGCTGCTTGGTCATTACTTCCGATACCGGCAGTTCAAACCGCGACTCGAATCGCAAATCGCGATTCGTAATGATGCCTACCAGGTGGCCGTCTTCATCGACCACCGGCACGCCGCTGATGTGATAGCGCTCCATCACGTCCAGCGCGGCGCGCACCGGCCGGTCCTGGCGGATGGTGACCGGGTCGACGATCATGCCCGATTCCGATCGCTTTACCTTGTCCACTTCTTCAGACTGGCGCGCGATGCTCATGTTCTTGTGCACTACGCCGATGCCGCCCTGCTGGGCAATCGCGATCGCCAAGGACGCTTCGGTGACGGTATCCATCGCCGCCGAGCAAAGCGGTATCTGCAAGCGGATGCCGCGGGTGAATTGAGTGGAGGTGTCGGTCTCAGTCGGCAGCACGTCCGATCGCGCCGGCACCAGCAAGACATCATCGAATGTAAGTCCCTCGGAAATTTTCTCAGTGATCATGACTAATAAACTTGCTCCAATGGTAAAACAGGCTCCCAGCCTGTTTGGATTTCGCCGTTCAGGGAAAGAACAGGCTAGCAGCCTTCCCTACAAAACAAAAAAGCCCGCGCATGCGGGCGTTCGGCAAACTGAAGTCTGAATCACACAGGCTGGCGCACACTGCGCATCAGGCAGTTGTTTGGCGTGCGCGATCTTAAACTGAAGGTGCGTGCGTTTCCCCCTTTACCGTCACATGGGCCAAAGCGTAGTCGATGCTCTCCGTCGGATTTCTGTCATTGGCTACCTGGAAATAATAGTGCAAGAGCGCCCAAAGCCCGAATGAGAGAGCCGCGAGAATCACTACGATCACCAGCAACTTCAACAGCGGAGAGCGATGATTACTTTCGCCCTCGTCCGTGTATACCAGCGAGCGGTGCGGCTTGGAAACATCGTCGGGCGACTCTCCGTGCTCGCGTAACGTCCGAGAGTACTCCTCAATTGCTTCCTGCTCGTCATAACCGACGAACTTCGCATAGGCGCGAATGAAACTGCGATTGAATATTCCTCCCGGCAGTCGCCGGTAGTCATCAGTCTCAATGGCTTCGAGGTAACGCATGGAAATCCGAGTCTGCTCGGAAATATCGCGTAGCGCAATCCCCTGCGTCTCGCGTTCGAGTCGCAGTTTTTCTCCAATGCTACTTGCCATTTTTGTGTGACGGGTACTCAACCCGCCCTGCGTCGGCGGAGGGATCTGAAGCCTGTCAGTCTCTTGAAGTAGTGCCAACCTGCTAAGTCCGTGACGTGTCCTCGAAACAGGTTGTAATTCTTGGGCCCGAACTATAGCGCCCTCGCTCAAACGTTGTCAAACTTTACTGTTTCTTGATTAATGCCTCTCTTGATTCTTAAGGCGCGGGGTGGTAGCTTGAGGGAACTAATCGGCTTGTTTTTTAACTTCTAAAATTTCAAAAGTGAGGAAGCAGAAATGCCTCTTGAAGCACTCGGTATGGTCGAGACCAAAGGTTTTGTCGGCGCGGTTGAAGCGGCGGACGCCATGGTCAAAGCAGCGAACGTGCAATTACTCGGAAAGGAATACATCGGCGCGGGTTATGTGACCGTGTTCGTGCGCGGCGATGTGGGTGCGGTGAAAGCCGCCACCGACGCCGGCGCCGCAGCGGCCCGTCGCGTCGGCGAGTTGATCAGTGTGCACGTTATTCCGCGGCCCCACGCTGAAGTCGAGCGCGTCCTCCCCGTCAATGGGCGGACCGGATTCAGTCCCGATGAACAGTCACAATTGCAGGGCGGTGCTCGTGGCCAACTGGGCCAGGGGGACTCAGGTCGTTCGTTGAGTGCCCGCGAAAGCGCCCGGGAACGAGCCAAATAAGACATTGCAGATTTGCGATTGCCGATTGCCGATTCGATTTACGCGTTTTGAGAATTGGCAATTGGAAATCGGCAATTGGCAATGGAGGTAGTTATGTCGGCCGACAAAGATCTTATTTCCGTGCAGATGGCGCGCGACCTGGTCGAGGCCGCACACCGCGCCCAGGCAGAAATCGCCCTCTTTGATCAAGCCAAGATCGATCGCATCTGCGAAGCCATGTCCAAAGCGGCTTTGCGGGAATCGCAACGTGTCGCGGCGATGGCGGTTGAAGAGACTGGCTTTGGCGTTGCCGAAGATAAGCAGGAAAAGAACCGCTTCGCTGCCGAAGACGTCTGGAATTATTTCAAGAACCTGCGGACCGTCGGCGTAGTGAGCGAATCGAAGGACGTGGTTGAGATAGCCAGTCCGCGCGGAGTTGTCGCCGGAATTATTCCGTCAACCAATCCCACCTCGACCGCCATCTTCAAGATTCTGATCTCGATCAAGTCGCGCAACGCGATCGTGATGTCGCCGCATCCGTCGGCGGCCAAGAGCATCAACGAAACAGCAAAGAACATGCGCGAGGCCGGAGTGAAGGAAGGCTTGCCGGCGGACGCGATTGGGGTGATGACCACCGCGACCATCGAAGGCACCGAAGCCTTGATGAAGCACAAACAGACTGCGGTGATCCTCGCGACGGGCGGAATCGGTTTGGTGCGCGCGGCTTATTCATCGGGCAAGCCGGCGTTCGGTGTTGGTCCGGGCAATGTTCCCGTATTCATTGAGCGCTCAGCCGATGTTCCGAAGGCAGTGCAGGACATCTTTACCGGAAAAACTTTTGACAATGGCACCATCTGCGCTTCGGAACAGGCGATTGTGGTTGACGCCCCGATCGAAATGGCGGTGCGCGAGCAATTCAAAGCGCAGGGCGGATATTTCGTCACGCAATCAGAAGCGGACGCGCTGGGCCGCATCGTCGCCACACCGCAGCGCAGTTTGAATCCGCAAATTGTCGGCAGGTCGGTGGAAGTCATCGCCAAGATGGCCGGTATTAATGTGCCGCCGGGAACTCGCTGCCTGCTCGCGGATGTAGGTGGCGTGGGCCGCGAGTTTCCGCTGTCGATGGAAAAACTTTCTCCGATCCTCGCCTTCTATGTCGAAGATGGAATCGAGCGCGGCGCCGCTCGCTGTAACGAGATACTGCATTACGGCGGCATGGGCCACACCGCGGGTATCCACACGCGTTCGCGCGAAGCCGCGGTGCGCTATGGCGGTGAAATGCCTGCCTCAAGAATTACTGTGAACACGCCGACAACGCATGGAGCGATCGGATTCTCTACTGCGCTGCCGCCTTCAATGACACTCGGTTGCGGATCGTGGGGTGGCAATGTGACTTCGGACAATGTTTCGCCGCTGCACTTGATGGACATTAAGCGCGTGGCTTTTGAAACGCGTCCGGTTAAGAGCAAGCGACCGGCAGTGGCCGCTCAACCAACTGCGATGCCCGCGCCGCCTCCGTCGGTGAGACAGCCGGCACCGGCGACTGCGAGTTCGTCCGCCACGGCGCCCAAGGTCAGTCGCGAAGAAATCGCGGCGATTGTGGATCGATTTTTGGCCAATCGTCCGGAAGCGACGCCCACACCCCTGCCACCGCCGCCGCCGCGAGTTGAAACCGCGCCACGTCCGGCCAACGGAGGCAATGCCGGCTCCGACGCTTCCAAAAACGGGCGTCAGGCCGCGGATTTTGTCAGCGAGGACGATGTCAAACGGGCGATTCAAAAGGGTGAAAAGATTTACGTCGGACCGAAAACGATAATCACGCCCTCTGCTCGCGACATCGGTGATCCGGCGGAAGTTTTTGCTAAAGCGTAAACGGTCAGTTGTCTGTTGTCCGTTGTCAGTTGCAACGGAACGACTGACGACTGACGATTGACATGTTCTTAGGAAAAGTTGTCGGCACTGTTTGGTCAACGAAGAAGACGCCCGATCTCGAGGGCGTCCGTTTTCTGATCGTGCATCCGTTTGATTTGGATCACGAGCCGACTAAGAATGTGGTGGTGGTCGCGGACCGGCTCGGCGCGGGAGCCGGCGAGACAGTGATGTGCGCGTATGGCAAGGCCGCGCGCACCGCCATTGGGAATCAGGACATGTCGATCGAAGCCGCGGTCGTAGGAATCGTCGATCGTGTCGATCTCACTGACGCAAGGTCGGAAGAACTGCGTGAAGCGGCGCGTTCACTGAACAGCGACAACGGCCGGCAGCGTTAGCTAAAAATCCCCAATCAAAATGCCCAACGAAGAGCTGATCTATCGCATCACTCGCGCAATCTACGACCGTCTGGGCGCGGCCGCAGACGAGAGCGCGGTTGAGCAACTGGTCACCGACATCTATCGCACGGTCGAGCCTGAATTGGCGCGAAATGGCGGCGCGGCGGGTCCGCAACCTTCATCGGCCGCATGGGCGTCGCCACAGCCGGTGAGCAGCGAAGGCTCGGCGGATCGGCTGATCATTTCGGTGTTCGGGGTAGATCATCCGGGTATCGTGGCCGGTGTTTCACAAATTCTCGCGGATGCCGGTTGCAGCATCGTCGACATCAATCAAACTGTGGTGCAGGGAAAGTTTGCCATGGTAATTATCGCCAATACTTTGCGCGCGCAGTTATCAGCCACGGATTTGAAGGAACGCTTCCGCGCCCAGGGCGAGAAGCTCGGCGTGCGGATCTATGCGCAACGGGAAGACTTGTTCAATGCCATGCACCGGATCTAGTCATTGGCGATTTGCGATTGCCGATTGCCTATTGATCTTGTTAATTTTCGGTATCGCACTAAATCGGCAATTGGAAATTGGCAATCGGCAATGCTATGACGCCTGAGATCTCACATCGTTGTCCCTCGTGTGGCGCGGCCGTGCGCGAAGCCGACGCACTGTTCTGTTCTGAATGCGGCAAGCCGGTGTCACTCAAGATAAAGAAATCTGAAGACGCTGAAGCCGGTGAGATCTCCAACGGCAAAGTGGACACGTCGCATGCAGCGGCCATTGAAGAGGCTCCGGTTGAAGCGCCACAGACTGAACCGGTACGGGCTAGCGAAGCCCCAACAGCGGTACCCAACATTGATCGAGAACGCGCGGCAAAAGCCGAAGCGCCTGCTAAAGCTGATGAGAGCGTAGCTACACACCCGGCGGCGCGCCGTGGTGATAAAACGCGAGAACGTTTGCATCGCGCCGGCGAGGTTGCCCGCGGCGTGACCCGTGGCGTAATCGAAGAGCCCGTCAAGCGCGTGGAAAAGATTCGTCAGGTCTCGACCGTGATGATCGAAGAGGCTTCCTACGATCCCAGCCTGCGATTTGTATTAGTCGCCCTCGGACTCTTTGTAGTTTTCATAGTGCTGTTGGTACTCAGCAAAGTGATGGGATAAAAGCGGTTTCAAGTTTCAGGTTTCAAGTTTCAAGCTCTTTCTGCCTAACTTGAGACTTGGAACCTAAAACTTGAAACTTCCTTATGGAATATACCCAGGCCGAAATACTGCAAACCATCGCGATGACCGAGATGGAACATCTCGACATTCGGACGGTGACCCTTGGCCTGAGCCTGCGCGATTGTGTCACCGATTCGATTGCCGGCACTTCCGAGCGCGTGCGCGAAAAAATTGAACGGACCGCGGCGCGTTTAGTCAGCACCGTCGACGAGATCGGCGACGAGATTGGCATTCGCGTCGCTAACAAGCGTATCGCCGTCACCCCCGTTTCATTTCTTACCGAAGGCGCCAAAGGCAGCCCCGTCGATCTCGGTAAAGCGATCGACGAATCTGCGGGCGTCGTCGGCGTAGATTTTGTCGGGGGATACTCGGCCCTGGTCCACAAAGGTTTTACCCGAAATGAAAGCGACTTTCTGGATTCAATTCCCGAGGCACTTTCGTCGACTAAGCGGTTGTGCGGATCGGTAAACGCCGCGACCACCCGCGCCGGCATAAACATGGACGCGGTCAGGCGGGTCGGGCGCGCTATCAAAGACGCCGCTGAACTCACGCGCGATCAGGGCGGTCTCGCCTGCGCCAAGTTCGTCTGTTTCGCCAACGCGGTGGAAGACAATCCCTTCATGGCGGGCGCCTTTCACGGGATCGGCGAACCTGAAACGGTGCTCAACGTCGGCGTCTCAGGTCCGGGCGTAGTCAACCACGCAGTGCAGCAGGCTGATTCAAA